>CAMDVY010000090.1 GCA_945878745.1 Klebsiella pneumoniae
TGCCCCCGGCGTCTTTGCTGACAACTTTCTGCCCAAACGCCTGCCCAAACGCCTGCCCAAACGCCTGGGCAAATGCCTTGCACCCAGTGTCCGTGCCGAGACGAGCCGACGGAGTGCTACGATTCGCTGGCCGTCACTTGAGGCTCGACCATGCAGTTTGCACGACATCTTCGACCAGCGGTTCGCAGTGGCGAGGTCACCATCAGCATTCGGGTCTGGCAGAGCCCGCGCGTCAAGATCGCAGGACGCTACCGGATGGAGGATGGTTGCATCGTCATCGACGCCCTGCACGAAATTTCCCTCGAGGACGTCACGCCACGACTCGCCCGCGAGTCTGGCTTCAGCAGCGTCCCCGACCTGCTGCGTACCGCCCGACATGGTCACGGCGTACGCATCTTTCTGGTGCGTTTCCACTTCGAGCCAGACTTCGAGGACCGATGAGCAGCGCTGCTCTTCCGCGCTGAGCAAAGCCTGCCCATCGCCTCCCTGGCAGATTTTTCCTGAGCCTCAGGAAAGTATTTCGCCCCGCACCTCCGCTTTGCAACGCACGACCTGATCAACCAATCCGCCTCGGGCCTGCAAATTGCATGCGATTGGGCAACGCCTTCTGACATCGGAACAACGACAGCATGCTCCAACAGACAACGACACCGGCAGGACAGCGCTACTCAATGTGGCGGGAAACTATGGGGCGGGAAACAATGTGGCGGGAAACTCTCGAGAAGCCACAGCCTGCATCGCGAAGGAAGATGGCGGCCAGCCTGGCCAAACGTTTTTGTCGGCCTGTACATGTTTGCCTCTGGCTTGTGGCGCTAGCCACCTCGTCGATCGCCCATGCCAACGAAAGGCTGAAAGTGGGCTACAACATCTGGGTAGGAACGGCCGCCGTGTTCATTGCCCAGGAGAAAGGGTTCTTCAAAGAGGCCGGTCTGGACGTGGAGCTGGTGCCATTCAAAGGCCCTGGAGACACCATGCCGCCATTGATTGGTGGGCATCTCGATGTTGCATTAACCACCGCAGACAATGTGGTCTTGATGAATTCCAGAACCGATGCTGGTCTCAAGATCATTTTTGCAACCGATACTTCCAATGGTGCCGACGCTCTCATCGCTGGCAAGACAATCGCCACGCTTGCCGATCTGAAAGGAAAAACAGTTGCCGTCACTCAAGGCGAAGTCAATGAGCTGTTACTTCTCAAGGCTCTGGAAAGCGTGGGCCTCACCATGAGTGACATCAACAGCCTCAATATGGATCCTGACAGCGCTGGGGCTGCCTTTATCGCCGGTAAGGTCGACGCCGCAGTCTCGTGGGAGCCCTGGATTTCCCAAACCGTTGCCAACGGTGGAAAAGTGCTGTTCTCCAGTGCCCAGGTGCCGAATCTTATCCTCGGAGTGGCCACCGTCACGCCAGGTACCATGGACACCAGGGCAAAAGCCATGGCCGCGTTTCTCGGCGCGGTCGACCGGGGTGCGGATCTGCTCAAGACAGCGCCAGACGAAGCGATTCCGTTAGCGGCAAAGTGGTTGGAAGTCGACGCGTCGCAGGTCAAGGACATGCTGGTTGGGGTAAACGTGTATGACAAGACGGAGAACGCAACGCTGTTCGGCTCAGGCGCAGCAACCCGGACACTCGACAGCGTCTCGACTTTTTTTCTGTCGCGTGGCGCAATTTCGAAAGCGGTTAATGGCAGCGAATCCATCGAGGACCAGTTCCTGCTCGATAATTAATGGGTTTGGCCCGGACTATTCATGAACGTCGCGCTGCTCGTCACCCTCGCAAGAAACCTGCAAGCGTAGTCAGGGCCAGATGATCTCTCTCGCCTGCCGATATCAACGACAATTCGATTTCGAACCCGACAAAAGCGCGCTCATCGTGATCGACATGCAACGGGACTTCCTGGATCCGGACGGCGCCAGCGGCCGCAGCGGTCTCGACGTCAGACCACTGCGCCGGATCGTCCCTCGCCTACAGACCGTCTTACGTGTGGCACGAAACACGCAGCTGCACATCTACCATACGCGCGAAGGACATCGACCGGATTTGTCCGATCTCTCGGCTGCCAAGCGGCAGCGATCTCTGGAAGCAGGCGCCGAAATCGGTGCGCCGGGGAAACTTGGGAGGTTTCTCGTGCGTGGCGAATACGGTCATGACTTCATCGATGAGTTGCAACCAGGCCCAGGCGAGACGGTCATTGACAAGGCTTCCTTTGGTGCTTTCCATGCAACAAGCCTCGCTCAGGATCTGTCCGACCAAGGCGTCACACATCTGATCCTGTGTGGTGTCACCACGCAGTGTTGTGTGCACTCAACCTTGCGCGAGGCCGTCGATCGAGGCTTCTTCTGCCTGACACTGGAAGACTGTTGCGCAAGTTTCGAGCCGTCATTGCATGACGCCACACTCAGCATCATCGCCAGCGAAGCTCACCTGTTTGGTTGGATAGCCCACAGTGATCACCTGGTTTCGGCGCTGTTGACCCGCCATGCTGAATCTCGATTCAGCCTCGACTCTGACCAGGAGCCCCATGCAATCTGAGACTGAAACAGAAGCCACACCGCAGACATGGCGTGGCAAGACACACTACCCCGTTGCAGACCGCTGGTACCAGAGATTGGACCTCGAACAGGGCGTCACGCGGTTCTGGGAGCCGCATGTCCATCCGCTGGAACAAGCCAACTTCTGGCATGTTCGTGGTGCAGACCGCGACTTGCTGATCGATTCCGGCATGGGGGTACTGCCACTGCGGCCAAGCTTTCCGGACCTCTTCAATGACAAGGAAATCATTGCCGTCGCGACCCATACGCATATCGATCACATTGGTGCCATCCACGAATTTGAACATCGCTGGGTCCATGCGGCTGAAGCACTGCAGATGGAACAACCATCTGGTGTAGTGACCCTGGTCTGCTCGGATATCGATCCCGGATTACGCCAGCTCTTTGTTGATGCTGGCTATCCGCCCCTTTGGGAATTGCTCATCGATGCGCTTCCCTATGCCGGCTACGATCCACGTCAGTATCGTCTGCGCGGCGCGGCGCCAACGCGACTGCTCACGGACCATGACATCATCGATCTTGGAGATCGACAGTTTGAAGTCCTCCAACTGCCTGGGCATTCACCGGGCAGCATTTGCCTGTGGGAGGCTGCGACCGGGACTTTGTACACTGGCGACCTTATTTACGACGGACCATTGGTCTACGAAGGTCCTGGCATGGATTTGAACGTCTATGCAGGATCATTGCGCTATCTGCGCGATCTGCCAGTCAAGACCGTGCATGCCGGACATGATCCAAGTTTTGATCGAGCCAGGATGATCGAGATCATCGACGCCTATCTGATCCGGTGGGGTATGCAGGATGCAACTGAGGCCTGATTGTCCACCAATGAAACCGCATCCATCTCGAGCACCAGGTGACTGATCCTCCGACCGAGCCCTCGCGTCGAAGACGTTCGCGTCTGTGGAGTGTGCGCGGATCCATTTCTCGCCGTCAGTATGCGGTGCTCGCTGCAATCGGATTTGCCCTGCCACTGGCACTGTGGTGGTGGTTATCGACCCATGGCGGTATTGCGAAGATATTCCTGCCGACACCAGGCGATGTGCTCGTGCGGGCCGCGGTGTGGTGGTCCGAGGAAAATCTCGCCAATGATCTCGGCATCAGTGTTTTTCGTGTCGTCGCGGGTTGGTCCTTGTCCGCCGTGATCGCCATACCGATTGGCTTGCTGATCGGCAGCATGCGTCCTGTCGAGGCAGTGCTGGAACCACTGACTGACTTCATCCGTTACATGCCCGCAGTCGCCTTCATACCATTGGTGATGTTGTGGATCGGCATCGACGAAAGCGCAAAGATCGCGATCATCTTTGTGGGCACTTTCTTTCAGATGGTGTTGATGACGGCCGAGGATGTGCGACGCGTGCCGGCCGCACAAATCGAAGCAGCTCGAACCATGGGGGCAACACGGCAGGAACTGATCGAAAAAGTCATTCTGCCGAGTGCCAAACCAGCGTTGCTCGACACCTTGCGCATCACCATGGGTTGGGCGTGGACCTATCTGGTAGTCGCTGAACTCGTGGCTGCCAATTCAGGACTCGGGTACGCGATCCTGAAAGCACAGCGCTTCCTCCAGACCGACAAGATATTCGTTGGCATCATCCTGATCGGCGGCATCGGTTTGCTGATCGACCAGGCTTTTCGTTTACTGCATCGACGCCGGTTTCCCTGGCTGCATGTTCATGGCTGACGTCAACATGAACCCCAAGGTCCTTGTTCAGTCGGCCAACAAACTGTTCGACGCCGGCCGTCAACAGGTCATCGCGCTGCAAGACGCAACTCTCTCTGTTCAGCAGAACGAGTTTGTCACACTGGTCGGTGCGTCAGGGTGCGGAAAATCAACCTTGCTTCGCCTGGTTGCGGGCCTGGAGAGTCTCACTTCCGGAGAAATATCCGTCGACGGAAGACCCATCGATGGCGCTGGCATCGATCGCGCCATGGTCTTCCAGCACTACAGCCTGTACCCATGGCTGACGGTTCGGGAGAACATTCGATTCTGTCGAGAGCTGGCAGCACATCGGGCGCACACTTCAGCGGAAGTCGAAGCCGCTTCCGGTCGTACTGATGCATTGCTGAATCTGATCGGCATGACCGACTTTTCTGACGCCTTTCCTCATCAGTTGTCTGGCGGCATGCAACAACGTGTCGCCATAGCCAGAGCGCTGATGGCTCGACCACAGATCCTGCTGATGGATGAGCCGTTTGGTGCACTCGACCAGCAGACCCGGGAAGTCATGCACGAGTTGATATCCGCTGTTCACCGGATCGAGCGCACGACCATTCTGTTTGTTACACATGACGTTGAAGAGGCAATCTACCTGGGTCGTCGTGTCGTGCTTATGGCGCCACGACCAGGCCGAATCGATAGCACCTTTCAGGTGCCGCTACCTGATCGACGTCAGCCAAACATGAAACACAGTGCGGAGTTCCTGAAACTGAAACTCGAAATCGTGGACCGTATCCGCGAAACATCCGGCATGAAGACCGACTTCGAGCAACTCGAAAAGCTGTCCGCGAGTTTCAGCTGAAGTCCCTCGATCGAAAGCTTCAAACCTCCAGAGGCTGACACTACCCGCCGGCGATCAACGCACCAAATTCCACCCGCTCAGAACCAAAGCGGTGCGACACGGTGCCAGGTCAGACGTTACCGATTCCCATTGAACCTGTTCGGGAACCGGCTCCAGAGCCGGCCCCACCCCCGACAACAGTCGTGTCGATGCAAGTGGCATGGTGATTGCTTTGAGTGCATTTGGTGGATCGCGTGTTACTGAAACCATCATCCGTCATACGGGGCAAACAGGGCACTTTGCCAGCCGCGATCCCGATAACCATGGGAACCCACGGGAAACCCACGGGGAATCCAGAAAAGAATCAAGGAGCAGCATCGTGCAGAAGCCAACCGGGAGACTCTTCAAGAGCATCCTGACCAGTCTGACTGGTGCCATAGCTGTCATGGCGGCGACTGCCGTACTGGCTGCGCCCCCTCTCAAGATCGGCTACAGCGACTGGCCTGGCTGGTTAGCCTGGCAAGTGGCGATCGACAAGCAGTGGTTCAAGGAAGCCAGTGTCGAGGCTCAGTTCGAGTGGTTTGACTATGTCGCGTCAATGGACGCCTTTGCGGCTGGGCAGATCGATGCTGTGACGGCCACTAACGGTGACGCATTGGTCATGGCCTCCGGCGGGGCCAAGAACGTGATGATCCTGATTACAGATTATTCGAACGGCAATGACATGATCGTTGCCAGGCCGGGAATCAAGAGCCTCAAGGATCTGGCGGGCAAGAAGATAGGACTGGAGATCGGCTTCGTCGAGCATCTGCTGCTGCTTAATGGGCTTGAAAAAGCCGGCATGCAGGAGTCCGATGTCACGCTGGTCAATACCAGGACCAACGAGACCCCTCAGGCGCTGGCACCAGGCGACCTGGCTGCAATCGGCGCCTGGCAACCCAGCTCCGGCGAAGCGATCAGACGAGTCCCGGGTGCCAAACCAATTTACACCTCTGCTGACGAACCCGGGCTGATCTATGACGTCCTTACCGTCAACCCGGCCAGCCTGGCCAACCGCCGGGCCGAGTGGAAAAAGGTAGTGGGCGTGTGGGACAGGATTGTGGGGTACATCAATGATCCGGCGACTCAGGCAGATGCGGTTCGCATCATGGCGTCTCGGGTGGGCCTTGAACCACAAGCGTACATGCCCATCCTGAAAGGTACGCGTTTACTCAGCCTCGAGGATGGCAAAGCCATTTTTGTCGAGGCAGATGGGTTCAAGTCGCTCTATGGCTCCAGCAGGATCGCTGATGACTTCAACGTCAGGAATGGCGTTTACAAGGCGCCTCAGGATCTGTCCAAAGCGATCGATCCGACGCTCACAACGCCTTGAACGACAGTAGTAACAACCTGTGGGATTGAGTTTCGCCGCCTTCTTTGCCGTTCGGCGGGAACTCGCACCCCGTGCCAGGACCGTCCTCGGCGTGGGTTCATTCCTGCTACCGATCCTGTTCTGGTGCGTGATCAGCTATGTGCCGTGGTTCTGGCATCCGATGGTACTGGTCTCCAATCCCGGGGCGGTGGACTACTTCCAGCCCGACATGCTGGTCGACCGGCAGCTCTACGCGGACGAACTTGCGAGCATGGTGGCCCAGGGCAAGGAGTTGCCACAGGGTGAGCCGGCTAATCCTATCTATCTGCCCGCACCCCATGAAGTAGCTACTGCGTTCTATCGCGCATTTGCCACCCCGCCCCAGGGAAGGGATGGCCTTTGGCTGCATGAAAGTCTCTGGCACAGCATCACCATCATTTTCTGGGGCTTTCTGCTGTCGTCGATCATCGGCGTGCCGCTTGGCATTCTATGCGGTACCTACAGTCTGGTTTCTCGGCTCAGCGAGCCCTTTGTCGAGTTCTTCCGCTATCTGCCAGCGCCCGCGTTTGGCGCCCTGTCGGTTGCAGTTCTGGGCATCTATGACGGGCCCAAGATCGCGATCATCGTCATAGGTACCCTGTTTCAGCAGATCCTGATCATCGCCAACACCACACGAAAACTGGACTACGCCTTGATCGAGGCCGCCATGACGCTCGGCACCAGTCGACTCAAACTGCTCTTTCGCGTCGTACTGCCAGGCATTCTTCCAGACCTGTACCGCGACCAGCGCATTCTGCTGGGATGGGCGTGGACCTACCTGATCGTCGCGGAACTGATTGGAACGTCTTCCGGCATCACCTGGTTCATCACACAGCAGGCCCGGTATCAGCACTTTGATGAGGTCTACGCTGCCATCATCATGATTGGTTTGCTCGGACTTGGTGGAGACCAGCTGCTGGCCGCGCTCGGCCGGAAGTTGTTCCCCTGGGACAGGCCGGCAAACAAGGAATGAACATGCAGCTGCCCAGCCATCTCCAGCAGTCCGACGCCGTGCGCGAGCGATTTGACCGCATGAAGGCACGCGAGGTCATACTCGACGTGCGCCATTTGCACAAGGTGTTCAACCCGGCGAGTGGTCCCGTCACCGTGTTGAAGGACATCAGCTTCAAGACTCATCGACGCGAATTTCTCTGCGTGATTGGTCCATCCGGTTGCGGCAAGTCAACTCTTGCCCGCATTCTGGCCGGATTGGAGCCGTACAACGCAGGTGAAGCCCTGCTGGACGGTGTTGCGATCGAGAGGCCAGGTCGTGATCGCGGCATGGTCTTCCAGGGATACACCCTGTTTCCTTGGTTGTCGGTGAAGCGCAACGTCATGTTTGGCCTTGAAGTCAACGGCATGGAGCCCCAGGCGGCCGCTCGCGAAGCGAGCTTGTGGCTTGAGCTTGTAGGTCTCGACAAGTTTGCCAACGCCTACCCGCACGAGCTGTCAGGCGGGATGAAACAGCGTGTTGCCATCGCCCGCGCACTGGTTAACCAGCCCCGTATTCTGCTGATGGACGAACCGTTTGGTGCGCTCGACGCACAGACACGCGCCAGGATGCAGTCTCACCTGCTGGAGATCTGGCGCAACATCGACATCACCATCGTCTTCATCACTCATGATCTGGACGAAGCCATCTTCCTCGCCGACCGGATTCTTGTACTCAAGGCTCATCCGGGCGAGATCCAGGAGCTGATCGAAGTGCCAGTGCCTCGTCCGCGCAACGCTGACCAGTTGACCAGTCCTGAATTCCTCGCCACCAAAGCGCGTCTCGAAGCATTGATTCATCCCCCTCAGCCTGAGCACAGTGAAGAAGACAAGCTCGTCAAACCGCACATGATTCGATTCGTCAATGTTGCGGACAGCGTGGAGTGATGCCATGACGTGCTGTCCTGCGATGACCCGTACAACGCGATGTTTGGAGCAACAACCATGAAGGATATACTCTGGGAAGAACACATCCCTGGTGGCAACCACTGGTCCGGCCAGTTCCGGCGTGGCAGCGCACTGCGCCTGACAGACCTGGCCGGCGGCGCCAACGTCTCGGCACTCTTCTTCAACAGCGAGGAAAAGCTCGAGCGTTACGACATGCCCGATACGCTCAAGGCTCAACAGACCGCGTACCTTACGGTCGGCCATGTGTGTTACTCGGACATGGGACGAGTCCTGTGTTCCATCATCAGTGACACGGTCGGGTGGCACGATGCTTTCTGCGGCGTGGGTGACGCTGAGCTGGTGGCCAGCAAATATGGCCTTGCGCCATTCCAGAGCCATCGCAATGACATGTACCGCAACGGCAGGGATGGGTTGCTGGTTGAACTTGCCAAATGGGGGCTCGGCAAGCGTGATCTGATCGCCAACGTCAATTTCTTCAGCAAGGTCACCACCGATTCGCTGGGCAACCTCTCCTTCCATGCTGGAAACAGTCGAATGGGTGACACTGTCGATCTCCGGTTCGACATGAACACGTTGGTGATTCTGTCCACCGCGCCACATCCACTTGATTCTGGTACCACGTACCAGCCAGCGCCCGTCAACCTCACAGCCTGGCACGCAGGACTGGTCGCGGCCGATGACCTGTGCCGCAACGCTTGTCCACAA
>CAMDVY010000091.1 GCA_945878745.1 Klebsiella pneumoniae
GCATGTTCAGGAATTGAATCGACTGGGCGCGAACATCGAGCAGGTCAGTGCTTCCGTGGCACTGGTCCATGGTGTGCCTGCATTGTCCGCAGCACCCGTCATGGCGACGGATTTGCGCGCATCCTCCAGTCTGGTGGTTGCTGCGCTGGTGGCGGAGGGTACGACGCTGATTGACCGCATCTACCACATTGATCGAGGCTACGAGACGATCGAAGAAAAACTCGGCGGGCTCGGCGCCGATATCACGCGAGTGCGTTGAACGATGAGCCTGACGATTGCACTGAACCGTGGTCGGATTCTTAAGGAATGTCTGCCATTGCTCGCCCGGGCAGGCATCGAACCACTGGATGATATCCACAACAGCCGCAAGCTGATCTTCGACGCCACAGGTGGCCACAAGCTCATCGTCATGCGCGGATCCGATGTCCCGACCTATGTCGAGCATGGTGTGGCCGATGTCGGAATCACCGGCAAGGACACGATTCTGGAGTACGGTGAAGGAGCCAGTTTTTATGAGCGCCTTGATCTGGGTATCGGGCGTTGTCGCTTGATGGTGGCGGCGCCTGTTGGTGCTGATTTGTCACAGGGACCGCTGCGTGTCGCAACCAAGTTCGTGAATGTCAGCCGTGGCTATTACGACGCGCTCGGCCGGCAGGCGACCATTATTCCGCTCGCCGGGGCGATCGAAATCGCTCCGCTGATTGGCCTGGCTGACCTTATCGTCGATATCGTCGATACCGGCAATACGTTGAAGGCCAATGGACTGGAAGCTCGCGAAACCATAGCCATGGTCAGTACTCGGCTCATCGTCAATCGCGCCTCGCAAAAAACGCGCTTTGATGCCGTGCAGGCCCTGGTTAACCGGCTGCGTGAAGTGACTGCGGTCTGATGAGTTCGATTCGACGGTTCGATTCCAGCGCACCAGACTTCCTGGAAGATCTGCATCGATTGTCCCGACTACCCGAAGCGGATGACCGGGCGCTTGATCGGCGTGTGGCCGAGATCATCGCCGACGTGCGATTGCGTGGCGATGCAGCTCTGATTGAGCTGACTGCCCGCCTGGATCGTCATTCCGTCAAGGATGCGGCCGAACTCGAGATCTCCCCTGATGACATGGCAGCGGCCTTCAATGGACTGGATATTCACGCCCGCCAGGCGCTGGAAACTGCGGCAACCAGGATCCGCGAGTACCACCTTCAGCAGACCACCTCAGATATTGACTACACCGATCCGCTTGGTAATCGGCTCGGACAACGGTGGACGCCGATCGATCGAGTCGGTGTTTATGTACCGGGAGGGCTCGCTGCATATCCATCGTCGGTGCTGATGACGGTTGTTCCAGCGCGATGTGCGGGAGTTGGCGAGGTTGTTCTCGTGGTACCGACTCCAGATGGCATTCGTAATACGCTGGTACTTGCCGCAGCGCATTTGGCTGGGGTTGATCGACTGTTCACGATCGGCGGTGCGCAAGCGGTTGCTGCACTCGCATTCGGAACCGCTGTGGTACCGCGAGTGGACAAGATTGTTGGTCCTGGAAATGCCTACGTTGCTGCGGCCAAGCGACAGGTTTTTGGTCAGGTTGGTATCGATTCAATCGCAGGGCCTTCCGAGATTCTGATCATCGCCGATGACTCCGCCAATCCTGAGTGGATTGCCATGGATCTGTTTTCTCAGGCCGAACACGATGCTGCTGCGCAGAGCCTGCTCATTTCAGCGAGCGCGACCTTGCTGGATCAAGTCGCCGCAGCGATTGATCGATTGCTTCCTGCGCGCCTGCGGCAGAGTGTCATAACCGAGTCTTTGACCAGTCGGGGCGCGCTCATCAAGGTAAGAGACCTCGATGAAGCGTGTCACTTGGCGAACAGCATTGCCGCCGAACACGTGCAGTTGATGGTGCGAGACCCTCGCGCACTGGTGTCGAGCATTCGCCATGCCGGTGCGATTTTCATTGGTGCCAATGCAGGCGAAGTATTGGGCGATTACGTGGCAGGACCATCACATGTGCTCCCCACTTACGGCACGGCGAGATTTTCTTCCCCCTTGTCGGTATACGACTTCAAGAAACGCAGTTCGCTGATTGAACTGTCGACCGCTGGCCTCGCTGCATTGATTCCCGTAGCGGTTAACATTGCTGAGGCGGAAGGGCTTGAAGCTCATGCAGCTGCAGCCTCCATTCGCCAACCAGGTGCAAATCACTGAGCCTTTACTGAGTAGTTAGTCCGCCGATGCTGGTGCAGGACGTTCTGCCACGACCAGGACAAGGTCGATCATCTGTCCGCCCCGCTCAACCGACACTTTCAAGCGTGCGCCAGGCTTCAGCATGCTGACCTGTCGACTTATGCTCAATCGGTCGCGTGGCATCTGATCATCCAGTGCCATCAGCGTGTCGTCGATGTTTAATCCGCCAAGCGCGCCAGGGCCATCGTCTTCCAGAGCTGTGACGCGAAACCCGAATTCATTGTTGCCTTCGCGTTGTTCGGCTACTTCGATTCCGATCCAGCCGCGCCGTACACGACCATAGGCGATTATTTCGTCGAGCACGTACTGCACAACGTCAGATGGAATTGCAAAGCCGATGCCTTGTGATCCGGTGCCGCGCGAAAAGATCATCGTATTTATCCCGATCAATTCACCATGGGTGTTCACGAGTGCGCCGCCCGAATTCCCGGGATTTATTGCGGCGTCTGTTTGCATGAAGTCGTCATAAGTGCTCTCCCCGACCACCACCCGGCGCACTGCGCCGATGATGCCTTGTGAGACGGTTTGCCCAATCCCGAAAGGATTGCCAATGGCGAGCGCAATATCGCCGACATGAACGTCTTCGGAACTGCTGATCTTGATAGCCGGAGAATCGGCGGACTCAATTCGAATGACTGCCAAGTCGAAATCCTGATCCCGCCCGATGACGGTTGCGGGCAGAATCTCGCCGGAATCGAGACCTACCAGGACTGTGTCCGCGTCCTCGATGACATGATTGTTCGTCACGATGTGTCCATCGGTGCGCACGATCACGCCGGAACCCAGAGAGCTGTCGACCCGGGCAGCACCACCGTTCTCCAGCTTTTCACACCAGGTGCGATAACGGGGCAGCTTGCACAGGGCGGGCTGCATCCTGCGGGTGGAGTAGATGCTGACGACGGAAGGCGCGGCGTGAATGACGGCGTCGGCATAACCGTCCTGCGATTGCGCGCCAAGCTGATCTTTAACAAGCAGAAGCACGCCGCCCAGCAATGCGCCCAACAGTGCCGGAATCAAGAGAGAGCGAGCCCATCCTTTCATTGCGAGTTTTCCCCGGTTTTGGCGTTGGGCCGGCGACAAATTCGGGTTAGAGTCGCGCGCCGATGCAACGCTAACACGATTCGATAACCATGCGACCGATGGAACGATATCGCCAGGCTGTAGCGAGCGGGTCGATAACAGCCGACCCGTCGCAAGCAGCCGTCATGGAGAAGCTGGACAGGATCCAGGTATTGCTCACAACACCTCCAGCTGCCCGGGGGTGGTGGCAACGTCTGCTTTTCCGTTCGCAACCCGAGCC
Organism: Klebsiella pneumoniae; assembly: GCA_945878745.1. Classification (GTDB taxonomy): domain Bacteria; phylum Pseudomonadota; class Gammaproteobacteria; order Pseudomonadales; family Azotimanducaceae; genus SYFY01. The sequence continues at coordinate 3,539 of CAMDVY010000091.1, forward strand.
AACGGCTGCACGCGGACTCTATGTCTGGGGCGGGGTAGGCCGAGGGAAGACCATGTTGATGGACTGGTTCTTCGCCAGTCTTGGACCAGGTATTGGCCTGCGGATGCACTTCCACCGTTTCATGCAGCGTGTGCATCACGACCTGGATACTTTCAAGGGCATCGCCAATCCACTGCACAAAGTGGCAGACGGTTTCGCAGCAGACGGGCGGGTGTTGTGTTTCGACGAGTTTTTTGTGTCAGATATCGGCGACGCAATGTTGTTAGGCGAGTTGATGAAGGCGCTGTTTGAACGAGGTGTACTGCTCGTTGCGACTTCGAATGTCGAGCCCAGGCGGCTGTATGAAAATGGCCTGCAGAGGAGCCGTTTCCTGCCAGCGATCGATCTGATTGAAACGCACTGTGAGGTGCATTGGATGGATGGGCCGGTGGACTACCGACTGCGGGTGCTGGAAAAAGCCGAGCTGTTCCATTGGCCGCTGGACACCGCCGCTGACGAATCGTTACAGCGAAGTTTCCAGGCGCTTGCGACAGATGTGCCAAAGGAACATGTTGAGTTGATCGTCGAGAGCCGAACGATCATCGCCAGAAAGATTGCCGATGACGTTGCCTGGTTCGACTTTTCTGCCGTGTGCGAAGGTCCTCGCAGTCAGAACGACTACATCGAACTCGCCCGGGAGTATCACACGGTGTTGTTGAGCGATGTGCCCATATTCACCACCAGAAAAGAAGATGCGGCGCGCAGGTTCATCAGTCTCGTCGACGAGTTTTATGATCGTTCGGTCAAGCTCATCATTTCCGCGGCGGCGCCCATTGCCGAGCTGTATCAGGGTGATCGTTTAAGATTCGAGTTCGACCGTACTCAGTCGCGCCTGTTGGAAATGCAGTCCCAGGAGTACCTGGGGCGGTTGCATAAAGCTTGAAGGTCCCTTGAAGGTCCCTTGAAGGTCCCTTGAAGGTGCATAGTTTGGATCAAAATGAAGAACGCCGCTCAAGGCATGATCTGTATCGATAATTGGCCTCTTGAGACGTTTCAGGTTGCTTTTCCGGGCTGGGCTCCGCTAACATCCGCCCTCCAAAAAATCAGGGGCGCGGCCGCCTTGAAAACTGTCAGCATGAAACCCCAGGACGTCCAGCGGGACTGGCTGGTCATTGACGCGGAAAATCTCGTGATTGGCCGTCTTGCCACTGAAGTTGCGTTACGCCTGCGTGGAAAGCACAAGACGTCCTACACTCAGCACGTGGACACCGGCGATTTCATCATCGTGGTTAACGCCGCCAAGGTTCGATCGACCGGCAACAAGGAAAACGATAAGCAGTACTGGCGCCATACCGGTTACCCGGGCGGGATCAAGTCGGTATCGCTGGGTCGCATGCGCGAAACCCATCCAGAGCGGATCATAGAAGCAGCGGTTCGAGGCATGTTGCCGAAGAACCCTCTGGGTCGAGCCATGTTCCGCAAGCTGAAGGTGTATGCTGGTGCGCAGCACCCGCACGCAGCTCAGCAACCTCAAGTGCTGGCGCTATAGTTCAGGCACATCAATCAGAAGACAACCGGCACTGATGGCCGGGTTTGCAAGAGAATCCAAGCATGGCAGAAGTGGACTACGGTACGGGGCGCAGAAAGACAGCTGCGGCACGAGTTTTTTTGCGCGGCGGCTCAGGCCGCATCGTTGTCAATGATGTTCCTCTCGACAATTATTTTGGTCGCGAGACGTCACGCATGATCGTTCGTCAACCACTGGAAGTTGCCCAGTTGGTGAATTCAGTGGACATCATGATCACTGTCAGCGGAGGCGGAGCCTCTGGTCAGGCAGGCGCAATTCGACATGGCATCGCCAGGGCACTGGTCGAGCGTGACGAAGCTTTGCGTTCACCCATGCGACAGGCAGGATTTCTGACCCGCGATGCACGTCAGGTCGAACGCAAGAAGGTCGGCCTTCGCAAAGCCCGCAAGCGTCCACAGTACTCGAAGCGATAAAGTTTCGGTTACAGATAGTCCGTTGGCGACACGATTTGTTGTCTTGTCGCCACGCGATCATCGAAGCAGGTATATAATTCCTGGCGTGGACACGCAGACTTAACCTCAGTGGGAGCTGAACGTTGACAAGCGCAGAAGGTTCGGCTGATCACGCCTCGCATGGTGCTGGTCCAGTCGACAAGGAACGCCGTTATTTTCTCATTGGTGCTACCTCCGCCGTCGCCGCCTTAGGTGTCGCGGGAGCAGCTATACCCTTTCTCGCGTCCTGGGCGCCAAGTGCCCGGGCACGAGCGCTTGGCGCTCCGGTCAAGATAGATATATCTCGATTGGAAGTCGGGCAGATGTTGGGGCCAATTCCTGCCTGGCGTGGCAAGCCAGTTTTTGTGCTCTCTCGGTCGCAAGAGGTCGTGGCGCGGCTGAGTACAGAAATTGAACTGCTCGAAGATCCGAACTCTGAGCGTCTGACTCAACAACCCGAGAGTGCTCGCAACGCCTGGCGATCGACGAAGCCTGAAGTGGGTGTGTATCTCGGCTTGTGTACTCACCTTGGTTGTTCACCGAAATATTATCCAGTTGTGGAGACCTCCAGTTTTGACGTCGAGCGGGCGGGTGGTTTTTTCTGTCCGTGTCATGGCTCGAAGTTCGATCTGGCTGGTCGTGTTTACGCTGGGCTCCCTGCACCGTCGAACCTCGAAGTGCCGCCTTATCGGTACGAGTCGGATTCTGTGATCGTGATTGGCGACGAGGAGGGAGCTGCGTGATGCAAAAGGATACGCCCGCGCAGAGCAAATCTGTGCGTATGTGGTTTGATTTCGTGGAATGGCTGGATGTCCGGTTTCCGGCGACCGAAACCTTCGAATACCACATGTCGAAGTACTACGCGCCGAAGAACTTCAACTTCTGGTACTACTTTGGTGTTCTCGCCATCGTCATGCTGATACTGCAGATCGTCACCGGCATCTGGCTGACGATGAATTATGTTCCAAGTGGAGCAGGTGCATTCGCATCCGTTGAATACATCATGCGTGATGTGGAATACGGGTGGCTGCTACGGTACCTGCACTCCACTGGCGCCTCGTTCTTTTTCATTGTCGTCTACCTGCACATGTTTCGCGGGCTCATGTACGGCTCCTACCGCAAGCCGCGTGAACTTCTGTGGTTGATCGGCATGGCGATATTTGCCGCGCTGATTGTCGAGGGCTTCTTTGGTTACCTGTTGCCCTGGGGCAACATGAGTTACTGGGGCGCACAAGTCATCGTCTCTCTGGTAGGCGCGATACCATTTGTTGGTCCTGATCTCATGGAATGGGTTCGTGGGGACTTCCTGATGTCGGAGATCACGCTGAATCGATTCTTCGCGTTACACGTCATCGCTTTGCCGCTGGTGCTGGTTATTCTGGTGTTTGTGCATCTCGTCGCACTTCACCATGTGGGGTCGAACAACCCGGACGGTATAGAAATCAAGAAAAACAAGGGACCAGACGGAATACCCTTAGACGGGATTGCATTCCATCCCTATTACACCGTGCACGATATCCATGCGACGGTCGTCTTTCTGTTCCTGTTCTGTGTGGTTGTCTTTTACTTCCCCGAAGGTGGTGGTTACTTCCTGGAAAAACCGAACTTTGAAATGGCCGACCCGCTGAAGACACCGGATCACATTGCGCCTGTCTGGTACTACACACCTTTCTACGCGATGTTACGGGCCGCGACCTATCCGTTATTTGGAATGGATGCCAAGTTCTGGGGTTTTGTGGTGATGGCCGGGGCGATTGTGCTTCCCGCAGCATTACCGTGGCTGGACCGCTCCCCGGTCAAGTCCATTCGCTACAAGGGCGCACTGTCGAAGGTCATGCTTGGTATGTTCGTGGTCAGTTTTGTGGTGTTGGGTTACCTCGGTACGATTGCGCCGTCGGATGGTGCAACTGCGCTTGCCCAGGTCGGCACCATCGTCTATTTCGCCTACTTCGTGTTGATGCCGTGGTATACGCGCGCCGAGAAGACCAAGCCTGAGCCGGACAGGGTGACACCATGAAACAGCATCACTTTATCCATGTTGCCGCACGATTGATGACGGTCATTGTTGTCGGGCTGGTCGCAGCTTCAGCGCTGGCCAGTGAAGCAGTTGACTACCACATGGAATCAATGGTCCCGGACGGCAAGGATATTCCGTCGCTTCAGAACGGGATGAAGCTCTACACCAACTACTGTCTCGGTTGTCATACGATGCGTTTTCAGCGCTACGAGCGTACCGCTGATGATCTGATGATTCCTCACGATATCGCTCTCGAGCAGGTTGTGTTTACCGGTCAGAAGATCGGTGAATTGATGGTTAACGGCATGAATCCAGATAACGCCAAAAAATGGTTTGGTGCTCCGCCACCTGATCTCACCATGGTGACACGGGTGCGTGGACCAGAGTGGGTGTACAACTACCTGAAGACTTTCTACATCGACGAAAGTCGGCCTTTTGGCGTCAACAACAAGGTGTTCCACAACGTCGGTATGCCGCATGTCCTGTTGCCTCTTCAGGGGGTGCAGCGAAATGGCTGCATCCAGAAGCCGATCATTACTGAATATGGCGGTGAGAAACGCGATCCTTTGGTTCCCGGAAAGGTGATCACCGAAGAAAAGTGCGATCAACTCTATCTTGAAGAGGGTACGGGCAAGCTGACAGCTGCTGAATTTGATTCAGCGGTCTATGACCTTGTGAACTACATGCACTATGTCGCCGACCCGAGTCGTCTGGATCGACATCGGATCGGGATTTTTGTGTTGTTGTTCCTGGTTATCCTGGGTGTGTTTACCCACTTGCTGAACCGCGAGTATTGGAAAGACGTGCACTGAGCACGCAATCCGCTGGAGATCGTTGATCGCGCGATCTCCTCCCCAGCCTGATTTTTCAGGCTGCGACATAAGAGACGTTTTGTCCCCACGCCATTCAACGGGGTCTGGATCGGAGTAAGTTACTTTGCACATGAGTATTGTCACCAAGCGTTCAACGATGGCGTTTTTTTCGGATGCGAGGGATCACTACTGTCATCGCGTGCGCATGGTATTGGCCGAAAAAGGTGTCACGGTCGAAGTCATCGACATCGATCCGAACAACAAGCCGGAAGAGCTTGGTGAGGTCAATCCCTATAACAGCCTGCCCACCTTGCTTGATCGCGATCTGGTGCTCTACGAAGCAAACGTGATCATGGAGTATCTCGATGAGCGTTTTCCGCATCCGCCGTTGTTACCGGTCTATCCGGTTCAACGCGCGTTGTCGAGGCTGTGGATTTCACGCATCGACAAGGAATGGTCAACGAAGATGGATGTCTTGATGACGGGTAAAGGTCGAGAGACTTTGCTGGACAAGGCACGTAAAGAACTAAGGGAGAGTCTGCTCGCGGTCGCTCCGATCTTCAACGAACGTCCATTCTTCATGAACGATGAGTTCAGTCTGGTGGATTGCTGTGTGGTCCCGCTGCTGTGGCGATTGAAGGAAGTCGATATCGTCCTTCCA
>CAMDVY010000092.1 GCA_945878745.1 Klebsiella pneumoniae
CGGCGAGCATGATGGCCCAGATGCGTGTGCCCAATCCAAGCAACAGGAAGATACCCCCGAGGAATTCGGTCCATGAAGCGAGAAACCAGGAAAAGCCTGCAGGCAGGACGTTGAACGGGAAGGGGAACGAATCCAGTGAAAGGGCGAACCAGTTCTCGCCGTTTAGTTTCTCCCAGCCAGCGCCGATCAGTACCGGTGCCAGAATCAACCGCAGTCCGATGGAAACGATGCCATCCAGATGCAGCGCGGCATGCAGCGTGCTGTCGTACCAACCCGTTATTTTCTGGACAAAACTGTTGTTCATGGGGCTCCCATAGATGCTGTGCAAGGTAACGTATTTGCGAAGTTAGACCGTGCCTCCTCGATTGGTTCCCAGCCTCGTCTGCTTATTCATCTGATGTTCAGCCCCTCCCGCTAACATGACCTCCAAGCCCATGAATATCCATGAGTTTACTGCGCAAGCGACTGCAGTCATGTGATGGCAGAGCAGCGAAAGTGCAGCAGGTAGTCAGAGGTTATTGAGAAGTCATTCAGAGGTCATCATGAATAACGCCGATACCAGTTTCTCCTTGCAACAGGTCCGCGAGACCGGCAGTCGCCTGTTCCGCAGGACCTTCGGTGCCGTCGTGCTCGGCTCGACCGTGCTGTTGTCCAGCGTTGCCTGCGCGACGTCCTATGACGAAGCACAGGTGCTGCGCGCAGACCCGGTGTATCGCACGGTGAGCTACAACGTTCCGACCGAGCAGTGCCATGATGAAGAAGTGACGTACTACGAACCGGAACGACGTGGTTCGGCGACGCCCACCATTCTTGGTGCGGTGATCGGTGGTGCGCTCGGTCATGCTGTGGGCCACAAGAAGGGCAACAAGCGCATCGGTACAGCGGTTGGTGCAGTTCTGGGTGGCAGCATCGGCAACGACATTGGCCGTCGTGCGCATGCCAATCAAGCCGGTGCGTCGCGTTATGGCACCGAGCGGGTATGCCAGAGTGTCAACGAAGTGCGCGAGGAAGAAGAGCTTGCGGGTTATGACGTCGAGTACGCCTGGGGAAATCAGGTTTATCGCACGCACACCCGCAATCACCCGGGTGACACGTTGCGTGTGCGGGTAGATGTTGCACCTGCGGAGTAACCATCGACATGGGGCTGCCCGAGAGGGTGGCCCCATTCACAGATTACCCTCCGGGATGGCGACGTCGCTGCGATTGCAGGCAGAATGTGGTTACAATCCCGTTGAAGTGGGGTCCGATCGCAGATCGGGCGCAGACGAGGGCAGGGTCATGAACATCCAGAATGCCAAACCGGGTAAGCGCGGAAGCAGTGCCTCAAACAAGGTAGCTGGTAACGGCACATTCACAGGTCGGCTGCGCGTCATCTCCCTCCTGATCGTCGTGCTTGCTGGCTCGACGGGCCTTTCAGCCGCATGGGCGAGCGAATACAAAAAAGCCGCCACACAGAACTACCTGGTCGAACCGAAGCCGGAAGTCAGCCTCGAAACGGCGACGGCCATCGTCCGTCACCGCACCGGTGGACGGGTCCTCTCCGCTAATTCCTCAAGCCGTGGCGCCGAAGTCGGCTATCAGGTGCGTGTGCTGATCGACGAACGTCAGGTCCAGACCTGGTTTGTGGATCGCAAAGGCCGAGCCCTGAATGATTAGAGAGAACGAGTAAGAAGAAAGAGTAGAAATCATGCGTGTACTGATCGTTGAAGACGAGGCCGCGCTCGCCGGACAACTCGTGGCCGCACTGCGTGGCGCCGGATTTGTGGTCGACAGTGCAAAGGATGGCGAAGAGGGCTTCTACTTCGGTGCCGAATACGATTATGACGCCGCCATCATCGATCTCGGCCTGCCACGACTGGACGGCATGGGGCTGATTCGCAAGCTGCGAGGGGCAGAGCGAAACATGCCGGTGTTGATACTCACCGCGCGTGGCAACTGGCAGGACAAGGTGAAAGGTCTTGAAGCCGGCGCCGACGACTACCTCACCAAGCCCTTCCAGATGGAAGAACTGCTGGCGCGTCTGAACGCGCTGATCCGCCGCGCTGCCGGTTATTCCTCACCGGTACTGGAACACGGTGAACTCAAGCTGGATACCGCCAAAAAAGATGTGCGTGTGTCCGGTGCCGCTATCGACCTCACCGCCTATGAGTACAAGGTGCTTGAGTACCTGATGCTCAATCCCAACCGGGTGGTCAGCAAGACAGAACTCACCGACCACCTGTATGAGCAGGACTTCGACCGCGACAGCAATGTCATCGAAGTGTTTGTCGGACGACTGCGCAAGAAACTCGACCCGCTCAATCCCATTCGTACCGTACGTGGCCAGGGGTACCGATTTTTCTCGGACAATGACGTGTGAAAGCAGGCATCCAGACCCGCCTGTTTTTCATCACCACGCTTGTCCTTGGCTCCTGCCTGACCCTCGCCGGGTACATTCTCGATAGATCCTTCAAGGCCAGTGTACTGGCCGGTGCCGAACAGCAACTTCGACTGGTGACGTATTCACTGATGGGTGTGGTGGACTTTGTCGACGGGCGCGTGAGCCTGTCTGCCGAGTTGCCGGAACCCAGGCTCAATCAACCCGAGAGCGGGCTCTATGCCAGCGTGCAGATGCGCGAGAGTGTTCGTGCCTGGCGATCACCCTCGGCGTTGACCAGCGATGTGCCATTCCCCGAGCACGTTCTGGCGATGGAACCCGGCGAGTTTCAGTTCACTGATGTGACGGACCCCGCCGCGCCGTTTTACTACCTCAGTTATGCGGTGATCTGGGGCGTGGACGATGGCACCGTGCTCACCTTCACCGTCGCGTCCGAGACTTCCGCATTTGAACGTTCGATGCGGGACTTTCGGCGCAATCTGCTGCTCGGGCTCACGGCGGTGCTGCTGCTGTTTGTGGCGGCGCAATTCCTGGCACTGCGCTGGGGGCTGTCACCCTTGCGACAGATGGCCGATGAGGTGCGTCAGCTTGAGGCCGGTGAGCGTGAAGCCCTGAGCCGCGTCTACCCGCTGGAGTTGCAGGGCCTGGCAGAAAATCTGGATCGTTTTGTGGAGCATGAGCGCCGTTCCAGATCCCGTTACCGAAATGCACTGGAAGACCTGGCACACAGTCTGAAGACACCACTGGCGGTGATACGCAATGCCCTGTCGACGATCAACGGCTCTCTTAATGGATCGGGCAATGGATCGGGCAATGGCTCGAATACGGACTTGCTGCGTGAACAGCTGGCGCGCATGGAGAGCACGGTGCACCACCAGTTGTCCCGCGCCGCCGTGCGTGGCCCTGTTGTGGTTGGCAGTACGGTCGTTCTCGGGACGATGATCGAGCGATTGGTGCGTGCGCTGCGCACTGCCTATCGCGATCGCCCCATCGACGTCACCCAGCAGATCGATCCCGAGTTGCGGGTGCGCGGTGACGAAGGTGACCTGATGGAAATCTTCGGCAATCTGCTGGAAAACGCCTTCAAGTACACACAGACGCGAATCGCCATTCAGGCGAACAGAGTCGCAGCCGGCATCGAAATCTGTATCGATGATGATGGCGCCGGCATTCCCGAACACCTGCGCGAAGACGTTCTGCATCGGGGTATTCGAGCGGATGAAGTACAGCCAGGCCAGGGCATTGGCCTGTCGGTGGTTGCAGAGCTGGTGAGTTTGTACAGCGGCACGCTGTCGATCGATACCAGTGGGCTGGGTGGCGCCAGAATTCGACTCGTGTTGAAGTAGCGGCTGCCCGTTTCCAGCAATCCCGAAACTCGATGTGGAGCCTCCCATGACCCTGGCACTGTCCTGTGCATTTGCGACCTCGGATCAAAGTCACGAACACGCCCGCATCGCGGAAGACCTGGGCTATGAGCGCGCCTGGTTCTACGATTCACCCGCCCTGTACCCGGATGTGTGGGTGCAACTGTGCCGGGCCGCAGAACGCACCCGTCGGATCGGCCTTGGTCCGGCCGTTCTGGTGCCCAGCCTTCGGCATCCCATGACCAACGCGGCAGCGATTGCGACCCTTGCCAGCATTGCCGGCGTTGACCGTGTGGCGGTTGCCATTGGCTCCGGTTTCACCGGCAGGCTCACCCTCGGTCAGCGACCGCTACCCTGGAAAATGGTGGAGCACTACGTTCGCACGGTACAAGCGCTGCTGCGAGGTGAGCAGGTGGAGTGGGAAGGCGCACCGATCTGCATGATGCACCCCGATGGCTTTGGCGCGGCCCGCCCCATCAATGTGCCGTTCATCATTGCGGCGGCGGGTCCTAAGGGCATCCAAGTGGCACACAACATCGGACAGGGCGTATTTGCCTCAGCGCCGGTCCCAGGATTTGCACGCAGCGTCTTGTTAGCCATGGGTACGGTGTTGCTCGCCGACGAGTCGCCCGGCTCGGCGCGCGCCATCGCCGCGGCCGGACACGCCGCCGCCGTCGGGCTGCATTGGGCGACGGAATTCGATGCACTGGATTCATTGCCAGGCGGTCGGCAATGGGCCGCAGCCTATGATTCGGTGCCCCTCCATGAACGACACCTGGCGCTGCATGACCAGCACCTCATTGCAGTCAATGACCGGGATCGCGCGTTTGTGACTGGCGACATGCTGGCCGCGCAGAAACTGGCGCAGACACCGGATGCCTGGAAACAACAGTTGCAGCGCTTCGAGCGAGCAGGTGTGACCGAGATTGCCTATCAACCGGCAGGCCCGGATATCCCGGGTGAACTCGAGCGGTTTGCTCGGCTTGTGCAGTGACACCGAGCGCAGGTTTGGTTCGATGCAAACACCTGATGGTGTTGATCGTCTTGTCTGGTGCGTTGTGGGGGTGTGCGTCAGTCGATGCGAATCTCAAATACACCAGTGGCACCGAAGCCCTGGGAGAGGGGCGATACGATCAGGCCATAACGGATCTGACTGAAGCCGTAAGGCTCGATCCTGAATCGGCGCGTTCATTCAACAACCTCGCAGCCGCGTACTTTGCAGATGGACAAGTCCGACAAGGCTGGCCTCACGTTCGGACAGCGTATGCACTGGATTCGAGAGATCGGTTCGTTCGCGCCAATCTGCTGCGTCACCTCGGACAGCTGATTCATGATGGCGGGCTTGAGAATGGCTCGTCCAAAATCTCAGTGGTTGAGTGGCTTGGCGAGCCGGATACCCGGCAGACAGATCCGGAAGGAGAGACCTGGCGGTATGGATCACTCGGCATTCGTTTTGTAGATAACCAGCTTGCGGGCGCCATTCAAATCGACAAACTGCGAAAAAAGGCAAGGGGACGACCATGCGCGGTATGCGGCTCAGGATGAATCTGCCTCGTGTGACGATGATGGTTCTGTTTGGCATGATCACTTTGATCGGTACCGCGTGGGCATGTGCAACCGACACGACCGCCAGCAAAGAAAAAGGAGCAGAAGACATGAGCATTGAAGGCAGCTACAACTTTCGCCGCGTAAGTGACCGGATCACGACCTCTGGAGTGGTAGGTGACAAACGACTGTCAAACCTTAAGGCGCAGGGTTATGGCGCCTTGATCAACCTGCTGCCAGACCAGAGTGAGTATGCGGTGCCGGAAGAGGGTGGCATCGTGACAGGCCAGGGACTGCGCTACTTCTACATCCCGGTGGATTTTGATGCGCCGACCCAGGCTGACTTTGATGCGTTTGTGCAAGCCATGGATGCCGTTGGCGACAAAACCGTTCACGTGCACTGTGCGGCCAACTTTCGGGTGAGTGCGTTTTATAGTCTTTATGCAATGCGCAAAGGGCTATGGACCACGGAGGAAGCGGACAAGTTCATTGAGGGGCTATGGAATCCGGCGGAGCATCCGGCATGGGCTGGGTTTATTGGGGAGCAGAGAGCTCGTCGGTAATTCTGGCACGCACAAATATTGGTCCATGACTGGAAAGTATGGTCGCGAGCATTCGTCAGAACACGCGTATTTTCAGGCAACTACGCGGTAGCTCACTTGGTGCGAAATTGGCTGTTTTTTTTTGTGTGGGGGAAAACAGGAAAGATACCATCCATCTCCGGTAGATTCTGGATTCCCTGGTGGTAAGCTCTCGATATCAAGCGAGATGTGACAGGGAGGGGGTATGGCGAGCGTGTTGGAAGGACGAAAGGCGTCGACTTTCTGTTAGGTGCGCCGAATGACCATTCAAGAACTGGGCAGCATCGGAGAGTTCATTGCCGCAATTGCGGTCTTCATCTCTCTCTTCTACCTCGCCTATCAGATTCGGCAGAATACTGCCGAACTCCGATTAACCCATCTCAGAGCGGTGATAAGTTCCTACTCGAACTTTCGCCAGTCCGTCGTGAATAGTCATGAGCTGCCGCAGTTGATTGAGGCCGCCCGCCTCGATCCCAAGTCACTGAACGAAGCTGAGGCGTATCGGTATGGATACTTCGTTGAAGAATCTGTTTGGTGCGCTCAGCAGTTGTTCATCGAAGTCCAGGCAGGCCAGGTTCCGGATACATCCTGGCCATATGCAAAGAAACGATTGGTCCAGCATCTGGACAACGCTATTGGCAGGGCTTGGTGGGCGGAGTGGAAAGGTATGTACGACATGGAGTTGGTTGCGGAGATTGACCGTGAACTACGCCCCACCGATTCCTGAGGAGTCGATGAATCGTATTCAAATCAAGGCAGTATCCCGTGAAATACCTGGCACCAACGCGATGAGATCGTCCAAGAGAATGAGTAGAACTATTTCGTCTTCGCGGTTGCGCAACAATGCGGTGCATCGGACCCGCCGGGTGTTCACGCCTTTTTCCGGAGGCAAGAGTCGCGCCCAACCATCAGTCCGCTGACCTCCAACGCTTCGCCACAGGAGAGCGAATCTGATGTGGAGCAGTCGGAGCGACGAAATGGGGGATGTGCGTGGTCTGCGGTTCACCGTTGACCTCGACTCACGTCCGGCCACGTTCGCTGCTACTTGGAAGAAGCCTTTTGCGGATTGGCAGTGTTGATTCTGCAAGAATTGCCGCTCTCCCTTACCAGGCGCAAATGATAATCGTCACACATTCGTTCCGGCAGGATTGATCTCCGAAGGGGGTGATACGTTTCAGGTGATGCACCACATTTGGTTTGATTCAAAGGCAAGTTGGGACGTGGTTGGAGACGAAGGGAAGCTACATGCGGAAGCAATTCGTGGTTAGCTTCCATCAAGTGGAAACTCGCCGTACACCAAGGCTATATTGCTGATCAGCTGGCCATCAATCAGGTGCACTGGACCGCTCCACTCGTCACGCTTTTTGCTGTCGCGAAAACCGCGCCGAGTATTCGCGTCCAGTGACCTGTAGTGTTAGGCGCGTGTGCGAGATTGTCGATTGATTCCATGTAGGTGCCAGCGTAGATTCCGATCGACTTGCTTTCATTCGATGATGTCATGCCGAATCTGAACAATCTGCCGGTCGAGGATCGACTCAAAATGGTCCAGGACCTCTGGGACAGCATCGCAGCGGACACTGGCGATGTCCCAGTCGATCCCGAGCACATCGCGGAGATTCGCGAGCGCCTGGCTGCCTATCGCGGCGATTCGGTCAGGGGCGACCGCGCGCGTGATGTCGCGGAGACGATTCGGCGCAATCTTTGACCTTCGATGCGTTCCAGCGTCCTCGTGCGAGGCAAGACCTTGAGGCTGCGGCATCTTGGTACGAGGATCGGCGCGAGACGCTGGGGAGCGAATTCATTGATGAGTTTCTTCTCGGTGTGGATCGCATTGAAGGTAACCGTGAGAGTTATCCACTTGTTGATGCGGAGGTTAGGGAGCGCGATGACCACCGTGCTTCTGCTAGGCAGTCTCCGATCGAGCGAATACGCAATATCCATATCTCATGGAGGAAACGATGGCATACCGTAACGGAAACTACGCGGCGTTCTACGTAGCTGAGCCATTCAGCTCAAGCGCACTCGGAGCGCACGCTACTAAGGACTTTCGTTACTACAACATGCTTCGCTCCTGGAAAGGAGCGGACGCGTCATTTCCCTTTAATGATTCTCATGACAAGACTTATAGTGTGCGGGATAACAGCGATTGGGAGACAACGCTTAAACCTCGGCTTCGAGAGCGCCTGAGGAGCTCCAAAAATATCGTTCTCTTCCTCAGCGGCAGTACTACCTCTTCGCGAGCGCTTCGTGAGGAAATTGACTACGGCATTAACGATCAAGGTCTCCCGGTAATCGTGCTCTATCCCGAGTACAACACCAAAGAAGGATTTTTTAGCGGAGGCTCCCTGCGTGCAGATGTCAAGGCTTTGTGGGATCGCCTTCCTGTGTTCAGGGACTCCATGGGCAAGGTGCCAACCCTTCATGTCCCCTTGACGAAGAGCCTCATCGAGAGTGCCTTGAAGGATCCGGATTTCATGCTGGCTACCAAGACTTCACCGAAAATCTATCGATATCGCCCATGAGCATTCCGGAGGCTAACGGACGCGCAAAGCCATGACCAAAGTATCTCTTCTAGACATCAGGGTCAGAAGTCGCTTTCTCAAGTTAACGGGAGCCGTCAGCACCACGCTTTCATTGATCGTGATATTTGTCGACATACCTGAACAATGCAGAGCCCCATTTGGCGGGCTGTTTGTTGGACTGCTTTTCCTAACCTATCTTGCGATATGGATCTGGGCGGAGAAGCTCAATCACATCACCATCAATGTTTAAGGAAGTGATGTGGTGGTGAAGGTCGGCGACATCTTTCAGCAGCCTGGACTGAAGGCAATCGCGTTCAACGAGTACTTCGACACGCTGGTTGACAACCGAATTATTTCAGACACTTCTCTAAATGGCGCCTTCATCAAGACACACCTGAACACTTCGACGATCGACCTGGACAAGCACATCGAGGCTTTCCCTTTCCAACAGGGCGATGTCCTTGAAGAGAACGAGAGCCGTGGCTCGGGAAAGACGGTCCGCTATCGGATTGGAGCGATTTGCGTCTACGGCGAGTACCTGCTGACCGCGTTTGCCAAGTTCGACGAAGCGAACAGGGCGGTGCTGACAATGCCAGAGTACCTTGAGTTCTTGATTACGTTTTGGGACAGAGTAAA
>CAMDVY010000093.1 GCA_945878745.1 Klebsiella pneumoniae
CAGACCTTCGGCAAAACCCGAGTGACCATGTGTGTCACCCCAGTAAATTCGCTGGGTTGGTGACGTTTCCACAAGAATCGGATTCCCTCGGCCCTTGATCGAGCCGTCCAGACTTTCGACTCGAATCTGCCAGGCACCCGGTGCGAGCAGCCGCAGGTTGTCGACGACGGTGATGGCGTCATTGCCCGCAGGAATTTCGGTCAGCGGTGTTTCGTTGGCAAGAACCTTCCAGCCAGGCATCTTCCCGATGGCTCGATTGGCACTCGCGTCTTCACCGCGCACGGATATGGAAAAGGGTTCATCAACACCCACTACCGATGGCGCAAACACCGCGACGCCGGCCAAGGAGCCGCCGCTGATGACAACCGTTTGCAGGGGCAAACCAAGGAAAGCGCTTTGCTGTTCGAAACTGAGGTACAGGGGTAACACCATCTCGTCGTTGGCAATCGGTGGCATCAGCAGTCCCTTGCTGCCCTGGCTTTGATCACCATAGGTTATGGTCACCACATCGCCAGTCGCCAGCGTGCCGCTGGCCACGCGAAAGACGATGCGTTCGGACGTGCCGCGGAAACCGCCATGCATGCCGGGAAACTGGACGCGGTCGGCAACGAAATTCACGGTCGGGTTGGAACTGGTGATCGTCAGGTAGTTGTCGGCTCGAGGTTCGGTGATTTGCCATTCGCCGAAGTTACTCATGAAGTGCCGACCGATCAGGAATCCGCCACCGGGCGGGATGGCACGGCTGCCGACAGTGACCTGCTGCGTAATCTGCGCATGGGAACGGGCTGCAAAGGGACCGGGGGTGATGGTGACGGTGCCAAGCATGTCTGGCGTCTTGTCGAGAATGGCAAGTTCGGCCACGGCCTGGTCCAACTGCAGATCGAGGGCGCTGGTTGCCGATTTGTCATTCGTAACGTAGGTGATGATCTGCGTCAGGTGGACCGGTAGTTTCACGCCGGCCAGGGCGGCTGCATTAGCCCACGTCCACAGTCGGTCAGCCCGCTCGGTGCGATTGCTCGCATTGGTGGGTACGTTGATGACCTCCTGAATGAGCGCATCGGCATCGGCGCGAAGGGTCGGCGTCAGGTTTGCGGCTGTGGCCACAGGCGGGACAGTGGCCAGAGGCAGGACCAGCAAGAGGCAGAGCAGGGCACAAACACGAGACATGAGCGTTCCAGGCGGGTTCCAGCCCCCATTTATAGGCGGTTTGCCGGTTAGTTGGAATCTGCGTGTCGAAATCCGCCGAGGAATGGGCTATACAAAGGCACTGGGCAAATCCAACAGAGGGTCGCCATGACTGTACCAACACCAGGAACCTCAATGGGGAACACCACACCATCGGTCGAGCTGAAGCTCGATTGGCTGAGTCAGCAGGGGGAGTGGGGTACACGTGCTGTAGCGGGCAAGCAGGGACTCACGCTTGCCGATGTGGCGATCGGATCGTATGGAGAGCTCCCCGAATTCAGTGACAACATGACCGGCCGCCCACGTGGCGCGGCACCACGCAAGGCCTCCTATCGCATTGGCGGATACAGTATTCGAACCCGCAGTGAGATCTGGCTCGACAACGCGTCGTTCCTCTACGAAGAAGCCTTGCAGCGGCAGTGGAGTTCAGCGACCGATGTGCCGTGGCATACCCTGGAGCCGCTGCCGGACGACATCGAGACCGCGCAATGCAATCTCGCCACGTTCCTCACCGAAGTTGAATTCGTGGCGGGTGATGTACCTGCGCGCTGGATTGCCCAGACTACACCTGACTATTTTGAACCGCGTAATTGCCTGTTGGCGCAGGTGATGGATGAAGCGCGACACATGGATGTCTTCCGCAAACGGGCCCTCGCTAACGGCGGTGGGCTGACTCAGGCGACTGGTGGTACCGCTGGTGTTGTTGGCAGCATTGATCTGGCCCGGGATTTCACCGAGATGTCGTCGCGCCTGCATATTTCCGGTGAAGGTGCTGTGCTGACCATCTTTCGGATGGGTGAACTGATGGCTTATAACGATGCGGAAAAAGCCATCTACCGGCTGTGCGCACAGGATGAAGCACGTCACGTTGCCTTTGGTGTGATGCACATGCGTTACATGTCAGAAGCCGCCCCCGAACGGCGGGACGAAATCGAAAGTTATCTCGACGAAGCGGAGCGTCAGATTCTGGCGGGCTCACAGAATCCGGCAGGCCAGGCAACGCCCAGCTCCGATGCGTTGGCTGTTCTGTTGGGCGGTGGTCGCGACAAGTTCGATGAAGGCATGAAAAAGCTGCAGGCGATTCGTCGACGACAGATTCAGGAATACATCAAGCGGGTCCGGTCAGCAGGCTTCGGCGAGCGCTTTGACAATGGTCGCTCGCGTATCCAGGACCTGATGGCATCGACTGCGGCCTGAGCATCGATCCATGATTCAGACGTTCATCTGATCAATCCAGCAGGGGGAAGTCGTGGCAGAGCAGCAACCACCGAAATACGGCACTGTGGCTCGCTCCAATCAGTGGGGTACGCGGGTCAAGCCGAACAAACATGGCTTGCGGCTGGGCGACATCAACGTCGGCGTTTATGGTGAAATCCCCGATCGCTGGGATGACCAGACGCGTAATCCGCGCGGCGCGATTGCCAAAAAAGGTGTGCCGCCCTTGGGTTATGCGATCCGCGACAAGGCCGACCTGTGGGCCGACTGCTCGGCAGATCTGTACGAAGAGGCCATCCAGCGACGATTTGCTTCGGCAACGGACGTCCCCTGGCACACCATCAAGCCCTTGCCTGATGTGCTTGAGCGATCCATCTGCCAGGTCCTGACGGAATTGAGCCAGTACGCCAATTGCGATATCGAAGTGATCAGCTCATGGCAGCATCAGATGGCCTACGGTTATCACGAAGTCAAACAGTTCCTCGCCACCGCCACCTTTGATGCAACCCGGATGTACGAAACGTTTCGTAAACGGGCGCTCTGTAACGGTGGTGGCCTTGGTCTGGAAGGACCGGGCGAAATCAATCGCATGATTCTCGAAAGTCGCGGTGGCTGGAGCGAGACCGTCACGTACCTGCTGCTGATGCGTGGGTCCTTCATGCAGACGATGCTGCGTTACCTGGAACGGTATGCGCAGAACGATGCGGAACGTTCGATCTATCGATTTGCGCTTGAAGCCAAAGCCAGACAGATCACTTACGGTCTCGATCACCTGCGTTATTCGATTGCACATGATGATGATCGGCGAACCGTCATGCAGATGCTGTTCTTCATCGGTGATCGTGTGTGGGCGCGTGAGCTGGGTGACCATGTCCTGCGGGAAGCGCTGTCGATCATCTTTGCAGGTGGGCTGGAACATGCACCGACCGAAGGCAATGCACGCTATAACCGGATGATGCGTGACTTCATGAACGAGTATCTGGGAATTTGCGAGTGGCTGGGTGTGAAGCGTGACCTGGCCACGCTGCCGAACCGCATGAGCCAGTTTGTCACTGGAGCCGCAGGCTGATGCGCTTCCCAAGCCCTGAATGGTTCAACGCCGTCGCCACAGTTTTCAATGCGGATGATCGTTATCGCGGTGCCGGTGGCGGACAGAGTTTTTGTCGCTTCGGCGTGATCGTCGGTGATGACATTCTCGTGGTGACGATGGATGGCCATGAGTGCGCTGGCGCCGTGACGGCCGACAGGAGTGGCCTCGCAGACGTCGACTTCTATCTGGAAATGCCGCGGTCAGCATGGATGGCGATGCTCAAGGACATTGCGGCCAATGGACACGCCACACTCAACCACACCCTCAATACCATCGATCTGGATCTGGATGAAGGACTGTCGAAGTCGGTCCATGGAGATCAATATCGGGAAGACCTCTTCTTTCGATACAACCAGACCCTGCAATTCCTGTTTGATGCGTCCGCCAGGGTGCAGACGGATTTCGGAGCGTAATCATGGTCCACAACGAATTGCTCGCCGACGTGGACTTCTTTTCCCGCGTTCGTGAGCAGGTGAATCAAAGCGCATCGTTCCGCAAGCTCGGCAGCGCTGATTTTTCGCTGGTCTTTGCCATTGGCGACGCCCGTTGCCGCGTCGACTTCGAAGCATTTGAAGTCGCATCCGTTCGCGGCGCGACCACCGACGACGAGCGCGACGTGGATCTGGTACTGAGGCTCGGAGCTCGCGAGTGGCAGGATTATCTGAGTGCTCGCCGCGATGGCAGTGGATTGAGCCTGCTCAGTCTGGACCTCGATCTTCCCGACGGCCTGGTCAAGGCGCGCAATCCATTGTCGCGACTGACCTTTGAACGTTACAACCTGACGTTGCAGGCTTTTGTCGATGCAGGCGCCGCGCTCGCGGCCTGACCGTGCCGCTCTACGAATTCCGTTGTCTCGTCTGTCAGGCGCTGTTGACTGAATTTCGATCAATTGCCAATCGTGACGACGCCATGGTGTGTGAGTCCTGTGCCAGTCCCTGCGAGCGGGTGATCTCTGGTGGCGCCATCCACCTGTCCGCCGCGAGCAAGGTCGCTCGCGCAGATCCCAAGTACGATCGATTGGTGGACAAGCAGATGCGCAATACGCCAGCTGCCGACCCTGATCATTATCTCAAACGCATGCGACCTTTCTCGGACGCCAGCGACAAGTCGTGAAGGGCTCTTTCGTAGAGCATTCTCTCGTAAAGGACTTTCCCTCCTGACAACACGCTGTCAGGAGCGGCATGACACTATGCACTGATCAACGATGAGGAAAACCCTATGGATTCCATGAACGGCAAGTGCCTGTGCGGAGCGGTGAGCTTCGTTGCACAAAATGTGGATATCAATGCTCACAGCTGTCATTGCTCGATGTGTCGAACGTGGTCGGGTGGCCCCGCTGTCTCGGTTGCCGTAGGGTCTGTAACATTCAGGGGAGAAGAGAACATCACTCGCTTTGCTTCTTCTCTCTGGGCGGAGCGTGGATTCTGCAAGCAATGCGGAACCAATCTCTTCTACCGGCTGAAGGAGCCCAACAGTTACATCATGTGGTCCGGCCCCTTTGAGGATCAGACCCGATTCACGCTGGCCGGTGAGATCTACGTCGACGAAAAACCACCGACCTACTCACTCGCTGGTGACCACCCCCGTCTCACGGGCGCAGAATTTCTGGCGTCGATCGGGCAGGCCCCCCCGAGTTAGGCGGGGAGGTGTTCAGCGGTTGCGCCACACTCATGGCCAGCATGGTTTGAGCGAGGTAGTAGAGGGGCAGCCCCCACACGTAGTTGGGGAAGTCAGGTTTCACGAACTGACCGGTGGCAACCGAAAGATCCGAGAGATAAAACGCAGTGGCACCGATCGGTATCAACCACGTGCCACCTGCCCCTCGTGCACCCCAGGCAAACGTCACCATGACGCTGATGACAATCACGTACGCCCACACGGCGAAAGTCATGCTTGTGTCGACATAGGGTGATAACCAGAACATGGCCACCCCGGAAGCCACGACGACGGGGATCACCGTTGTCTTCATGGCTCTCGACCTGATGCCATGGATTGCAAACGCCACGATGTAACAGACGTGTGCCAACAGAAACGAACCCAGCCCGGGAAGAAAGTACGTTTGGGATTCCAGCTCCAGGAAGGCATCTCCTGCCCATGAAAGCGCCAGTCCGGTCAGGATCCATCGCCCGTAACGTGATTGCAGCCCAGCGCTAGAGATGGCCAGGGCGATGAAACCGGTGGATGCGATCAGCTTGGTGATCAGTGCGATGCCAGGCAATTCAGCGAGATTCGCCCCGACCAGGCTCACGCAGCCGATGGCGATTGTCGTCAAGGCAAGCCATCGTAATGTCATACCCCAACCCACTTGCTGCGAAAGGCAAAATACACTGCACCGAGGATGCACAATGCCGACCAAAGGTAGTCGAGTTTCAAAGGCTCCTTGAGATGTGCATACCAGGCAAAGGTCATGAACACGTTGGAGAGCGTTAACAGAATGATCGTCGTGATGACAGGTGGCATGGCGATGACAGTGGTGCCGAGGGTCTGCGTTGCAGCCTGTCAATTCACCCGCTTGTCCGCAAGCAGTGCCTGACCTTTGACCAGCCAGGACCAGCCGAACGCCCAGATACCCATGGCCTCTACCCAGAACACCAGGTTGTACTGTGCAATGAACAACCAGTGTTCGGCCTGAACGCCGAAGAGAATGAGCAATCCAAGGCAGCCGATCAATGTCCAGCCGCAGATGGCATAAACGCGGTTTCGCTGGGTCTTGCGCTTCGACCGTTCCGGCCCACCTTTGCGAAACAGGACCAGGCAGAACCAGGCCAGCGAGATGAAAAATACCCCCGCGAACGCCAGATGGCAGTAGCCGATCGTGGTCTGCATGGGAGTCGCACCAATCGGCGGCGCGACCGGAAACAGCGACACACCGATGGCAGACAGACAAGTGATGTCGCCGGTGATGTCGTCCTGCCGCTCGTGGCCACGATAGGACGCCATGAATACAGCCAGCGCCCACATGCTGCCAACCAGAAAGTCCCGCATGTCGGAGTAGTAGTAGTCGCTGATCGACGGCGGCAGCGGCGATTCATCAATCCACCAATGACCAACGACGAGCGCCACAGGCAGGACCAGACCAATGCCGCCGACGACCTTGCGCAGGCCGAGGTAGGACAGGACCAGTTCATATTGCGATGGCGGTAAAGGGCTCATGGATTGTGGTGCTCCCTGCATGCTGACGGTGTGAAGCGATGGCCCGGTCGATGCATCACGTTGTCCCGAGGCGCATCCTCGAGCGATATTTCACGCTGGAGGGGGAACAATGCCTCAGAACAGGTCGTTCCGATCGGTAACACCATAGACGTGTCGTTTCTGCCCGACTATGCTCCGGATTGGCTTTGAGTTCGGGTTTTCTCCATGACCGGTCTGTTGAAGTAATGCCAGAGACAGTCCTCGAGTTGCCATTCTGGTTATCAGTCGGGCAGATCATCATCATCGATATCCTGCTCGGCGGTGACAATGCTGTCGTCATCGCCCTCGCCTGTAGGAACCTGCCCTACTCACAGCGGCGCAAAGGCATTCTCTGGGGGGTGACCGGCGCCATCGGGCTCCGGATCATCATGATCTTCTTTGCGATCCATCTTCTTGCTCTGCCGTTTCTGAATATCGTCGGCGGGATTCTATTGCTTGGCATCGGCATCAAGCTGATGTGCAGCGCTGCCGCCGGCGCAGACGAACACGACGTTGCCTGCAGCAGTTCGTTGTGGGGTGCGGTAAAGACCATCGTCATCGCTGATGCGGTGATGAGTCTGGACAACGTGGTTGCAGTGGCCGGCGCAGCCAACGGCAACATGGCACTGGTCGTGTTCGGCATCGTCATCAGCATTCCGATCATCCTCTTCGGCAGCCAGTTCGTGATTCGGTTGATGGATCGTTTCCCGATGGTGATCACGCTGGGAGCGGCGCTGCTGGGCTGGATTGCGGGCGACATGCTGTT
Organism: Klebsiella pneumoniae; assembly: GCA_945878745.1. Classification (GTDB taxonomy): domain Bacteria; phylum Pseudomonadota; class Gammaproteobacteria; order Pseudomonadales; family Azotimanducaceae; genus SYFY01. Next base: position 7,428 of record CAMDVY010000093.1, read on the forward strand.
GAACGATGCCCTCATCCGGGCATGGAGTGAACAATTGTCCGGTTGGGTTCACTTTCTGGCCTCTGCGATTGGTGCGATTCTCGTGGTGTTTGTTGGCAGGATGCGCAGCCGGCGCGCCGCAGCCAAGCCGATTCACGAGGTTTCGCTCTTCTCGCCTCCAGACGGAGCGGACGATCGGCCCAGACGGGCGCGGGTGTGAAACTGCGGGTACTGATTGCCGTGGATGGGTCGGCCTATTCCAGGCGGGCGACCGAGCATGTACTGCGACTCGCTGATGCGCAGTGTTTGATCGACCTTCATCTGCTGACTGTACAGATGCCGTTGGAAACAGGACACATCCGGCAGTTCATCCCACGGGATCAGCTGGAAGCGCACTACCGCGATTCAGGTCTGGCTGCCTTGCAGGAAGTGGTGTCACTGCTGGATCAGCGCGGCCAGCAGCACACGGCGCATATTGCCGTCGGACATATCGCCGAGACGATTACCCGCTATGCCAACGAGATGAACTTTGAACTGATCGTGATTGGCACCCACGGTCGGACGGGACTGCGCCATGTCGCCATGGGGTCGGTTGCGCAAGAAGTACTGAAACGAGCGACAGTGCCGGTCACTGTGGTGCATGACCGCTGATCGACGAAGCCGGCGTACAAACTACAGGCGCGAGACGAAGGTCTCGATCATCGCGTTGGTCTGTGCGGGCTGCTCGAAGTGGGGGAAATGCGCGGCGCCGCAGACCTGAGCGAACGACGCCTGCTTCAGGCGACTGCTGATAAACGCCTGATCCACACCGGCGGCCGTGAGCCACAGGACCTTCTGCACGATGCCGTCGCCGATGGCCGCGACGTCCACCATCAGGCCTTCCAGTTCGGCAATTTTCACGGCGTCCGGCGTGATAGCGGCCTCGGCGATGGCCTGCGCGTTCGCCACGCGGTTGCCCTGCCGGTCGAAGTAGCCCGAGTACATCGCCTTGAAGGCGGACTTTGATTTCGGCCCCCTCAGCTGCTCGATCATCTTCCCCACGAGGAAGCCAAAGGGCGAGGCGGGATCGTTCAGCGTTGGCTGCGGGTAGAAAAAGGCATCCACCAGCACGCCGGCCTTTACCAGCTTCGGGTTGGCACGGATGAACTCGAGCGTGCCCGGACCGCCGCCGGCATGGCCGATGGCTACCACGCCCCTCAGTTCGGCAGCGCGCGTGACGGCCAGGATGTCGGCGGCGTGGGTTGCGGTGTCGTGGCCAGTGCCCGGCGTGGTGGACTTGCCGTGGCCACGCCGGTCGAGCAGAAGGATGCGATGGCTGCGCTGAAATTGTTTCACCTGGTGCACCCAGTGCTCGTGACGCGAGCACCACCCGTGCACGAATACGAGCGCCGGCTTGCCGGTGTCCTTGCCAACGACCTTGTAGAAGATGCTGGCCCCGTCGGGGCGATTGAGCGTGGGCATGTGCTGTGATCCTGCAGGGCTGACGGTGATCAGGCAGGCTAAGGATCCTCTAAACAAGTCGCTCCTGCGACTTGTTCAGGTCGGAGCGCATCGCGCTCCTCGCCCCTCTCTTCGAAAAGAGACCCAGCGTTTCACGCAGAGAAAAT
>CAMDVY010000094.1 GCA_945878745.1 Klebsiella pneumoniae
TGCGCAAACCGATATTGATCGAAGGCCCCCCGGGCGTCGGCAAGACAGAACTGGCGAAGACTACCGCCGAACTCTTTTCACTGCCGCTGATCCGATTGCAGTGTTACGAAGGTCTGGACGAAGCCAAGGCGATCTACGAGTGGAAGTACGGCAAGCAGTTGCTGTACACCCAGGTCCTGAAAGAGACGCTCGACGAAGTGCTGCAGGGTGCCAAAGGATTCAGAGAATCCGTGGCACGACTGCACGAGTTCGGCGACATCTTCTTTTCCGAAGAGTTTCTCGAGCCCCGTCCACTGCTGAAGGCGCTGAAAGAGAAAGACGGCTGTGTCCTGTTGATCGACGAAGTTGACAAGTCAGACCACGAGTTCGAATCACTGCTGCTGGAAATCCTCTCGGACTACCAGGTGTCGATTCCAGAAATTGGTACTGTCAAAGCAGTCGCCGAGCCTCCGCTGGTATTCCTGACATCCAACAACACGCGGGAAATCAGTGATGCGCTGAAGCGGCGCTGCCTGCATCTGTACATTCCATTTCCCGATCTCGAACTTGAACAACGCATCATCCATGCACGAGTGCCCGAGATCCCGCCAGAGCTGCGCCGCCAGCTGGTGAGCTTCATTCAGGAGCTGCGCGAACTGGACCTCAAGAAAGTACCGGCCATATCCGAGACTATCGACTGGGCCCGCACACTCCTGCTTCTGCACAGCGAAAGTCTGGACCCGGAACTCGTCCGCTCGACGCTGAACGTCATCCTCAAATTCCAGGAAGACATCATCAACGTTCAAGGAGAGATCACGGCTATCACCAACAAGGTCAAGGCAGGCAGATAAAACTCCATGGAACGCATGCTCGCCAATTTCATTCAGGTTCTGCGTAACGCAGAAGTTCGTGTATCTCCAGCGGAAACGCTGGATGCCATGACCGCTCTGGAACTGGTGGGATACGCTGATCGCACATTTCTGAAAAACTCTCTGGCCCTGGTTCTCCCCAAGACGGTGGACGAAAAGCAGGCATTCGATACCTGCTTCGATCAGTTCTTCCGGTTTGAAGACGTTCGCAATCAGGCGCTGGAGCAGGATCAGAGTCAGTCTGGAGAAGGTGAGGAACAGGACGGCGAGCAGCAGGGCGAAGGCGAAAGCAACGGCGGTGGGGGCAGCGAAGCGCAGACCAGCACCAGCGGCAAGCAGAAGAAGTCCAAAGGAAAATCCAAACAGAAGCCTGGCAACAACCTGCTGGACGCTGAAGAGGAAGAAGAAGATCTGGGTCCTGGCCCGATGGCCGAGTCTTCCTCGGCACTCGGAAAACTGCTCATGGCCAATTCGCGCGTCGAACTTACCGTGCAGATGGCCCAGGCCGGTGAGGCCGTCGACGTTCGAGAGATACAGATCTTCACGCAAAAAGGACTGTATGCCCGCCGCATGATGGACGTCATGGGACTCGGTGAACTCAACGAGGAAATCGGCGACCTCGCCGAAGCACGCGCCGTACCTTCCCGTCGCCTGGGGCAGGAACTCAAACGGCGACGTGACTGGCTAAGGGAAGAAGTGCGTGACTACGTCGAACGCCAGTTCCTGCTGCATGCGGACGTGTCCGGCAAACGACTACGTGAAGAACTGCTGCGCAAGGTGAAGCTATCGAACGTAGAACATCGTTCGTTCCGGCTGATCCAGGAAATCGTCTACAAGATGGCCAAACGCCTGGCAACCATGCATGCCAGACGCAAGAAGGTTTTCCGCCGCGGACAGCTCAATCTGCCACGCACACTTCGTCACAACATGGCCTATGACGGAGCGATCTTTGACCTGCACTGGAAGAGTGTGAAGATCGATCGGCCACGTGTTTTTGCGATCTGCGATGTGTCAGGGTCCGTGGCCAACTACGCCCGTTTCATGCTGATGTTCCTGTACAGCCTCGAGGAAGTCATGCCGAAGGTGCGTTCATTCGCGTTTTCTTCAGACCTCGCAGAAGTCACCGAACTTTTCGAACGCAACAACCTGGAAGACGCCATCAGCAAAACGCTGCATGACTACTCCGGCGGATCCACCGACTATGGCCAGGCCCTGCAGGACTTCAAACGGAATGTTCTGGACGATGTGGACAATCGCACCACCATCATCATCCTGGGTGATGCACGCAACAACTACGGCGAGAACCGGCAGGAAATCCTCAAGGAAATGTACGACCGCGCCAAACGTGTTATCTGGCTCAATCCGGAATCGAAACACGCCTGGAACGTGGGCGACTCCGTCATGCGGACCTACGGCGCGTACTGTCATCAGGTGGAAGAGTGCAATAGCCTGATGCACCTGGAGCGTGTTGTCGGTAATCTGTTGAAACTGTCTACCAACTGAAGCGGAGGGCGTTCATGACTGACGTCGTTGTCGACGAATCGTCATTCGTTCGCGCCGCCAGCAGACAACTCCTCCTCTACGCATTCCTCACCGTACTCGGCTTTGCGCTCATCATGTTTCTGCTGGATGCCGCCGCAGGGCTGGTGGGGAGTAACACCGGCTCTGCCAAAGCCGTCGATGTGGTTACCAACTCCATCAACCTGGCATTGGCAGAAGAGCCACCCCAACTGGATTCCACCCGCGCCACGGACCAGATCAGCGGCATGGTGCTGGGCCACATCATGGAAGGTCTGCTGCGCCAGGACCCTCAAGGCAAGATCATTGGCGGAGTGGCCAAGAGCTGGGAGATGGATGGCAACAGCGCCGTGTTTCATCTGCGCGAAGATGCCAGATGGAGTGACGGCAAACCCGTGACTGCCCACGACTTTGTCTTCTCCTGGCGAACCGTGGTGAATCCTGCAACCGCATCCGAATACGCCTTCATCATGTTCTTCGTCAAGAACGGCGAAGCCATCAATCAGGGCACGCTGCCAATCACCGAACTCGGCGTCGAGGCGGTCGATGAACGAACCCTCAAAGTCACCCTTGAGCGTCCACTCACGTTTTTCGACAAGGTGGTGACCTTCAAGACCTTCCTGCCGATCCGCGAAGACTTCTTCAATCAAACCAAGGGGCGTTATGGCGCCGACGCTGACGAAATGCTGTACAACGGCGCTTTCCGAATCGTCTCCTGGGTACACGGAGCCAGCCTTCGACTGGAAAAAAACGAGCAATACTGGCGTCGGGATGAAATCCGCCTGGATACCATCAATTTCGGTTACATCACGTCTGACTCAAACGCGACCTTGAATTTTTTCAAGGATGGCAAGATCGCCCAAACAGGCCTCGCACCGGAAACCCTGAGTGTTGGTCTCGAACAGCGATGGAATATCAAACAGTTCCAGGATGGCGGCATTTTTTTCATCGAGTTCAATCACCGTCCCGGTCGCCTCACGCAGAACCTCAATCTGCGCAGGGCCATGCAGCTGGTCAACGACCCCGGCGAACTCGTGAACAAGGTCACCAAGATACCCGGCTATCTGCCAGGATCATCCTTGTTCCCAACTTACCTGGACGGGATCAAGGACAAGTTCCGTCGCGAGCACCCGGCCCCGGAAGTCGTTCCCGATGTGGCTGCTGCGCGTCGTCATCTCGAACTGGCACGTCAGGAACTGGGACTTGAACAGTGGCCGGCGCTGACACTGTTATCCGGCGATAACCCCATCTCCAACCTGCAGGCTGAGTACTATCAGGCAATCTTCAAGGACAAACTCGGCCTGGATATAAAAATCGACAAACAGATCTTCAAACAACGGCTCGCCAAAATGACATCAGGTGAGTTTGATCTGGTCATGGCCGGCTGGGGACCGGACTACGAAGATCTGCTCACCTATGGCGACCTGTTCTCATCCTGGAATCTGAACAATCGGGGACGTTACGCCAGTGACGAATACGACGCACTGGTCCGCACGGCGCAAAATTCTACGGATCAAACCGTGCGGGTCGCTGCTTTTGCAAGGATGCAGGATCTTCTGAGAGAGGATGCCGTGATTCTTCCGAACTACGAAAAGGGAGCGGCCTATGTCGTCCACCCGCAACTCAAGGGTGTTGTCAGAAGGGTGATTGGCAGTGACCCGGACTTTACCTACGCCTGGATCGAAGGTACGGTTGAATGATCCTGATTGAAGGCACGACGCGCTGATCCATGCTGCAATACTCACTCAAGCGTCTGCTGCAAGGTCTTGTCACAGTGTGGTTCATCGCCACCGCAACATTCTTCGCAATGCATTTTGTTCCCGGCGATCCCCTGACCAGTGACAAGGCGGTAACCCCGGAAATCCGCGCCAATCTCGAAGCAAAGTACGGGCTCGACAAACCTCTGTTCACCCAGTACACGATCTATCTCAGCAACATCGTGCGTGGTGACTTTGGCATCTCGTTCACTCAGAAGAACCGCGAAGTCAATGACATCATTCGCGAGCATTTTCCTGTCTCTGCGACCTTGGGCCTCCTGGCGATTCTCTTTGCGGCACTCGGCGGCGTGTTGTGGGGAGCGTTGACTGCCTTGTTCAGAAACAGGCTGCCCGACATCATCATCATGTTTCTCGTGATTCTCGGGATCTCCGTACCCAGCTTTGTGATGGCCGCACTGGCGCAGCTGTCACTGGTCAATATCAATGCGTTGTTCGGGGTTACCTTGTTGCCAGTCGGCGGCTGGGGGTCGGTAGCGCACATGATTGCTCCATCGCTGGTACTTGGTCTGGGCACCATGGCGTACCTGACCCGGTTGATGCGCTCTTCCATGCTGGAAATCGTGAACTCTGACTTCGTGCGTACGGCCAAGGCAAAGGGTCTGCCGGCCACTCGCATCTTCAGCAAACATCAGCTGCGTAATGCATCGCTCCCGGTCATCACCGTGCTCGGGCCGGCGATTGCATCAATCACCACAGGTGGTTTTGTGGTTGAACTGGTGTTCGCAATTCCCGGACTGGGTCGTTATTTCGTGCAGGCCGTGCAGCAACTCGACTACACCGTCATCATGGGCACCACCGTGTTCTATGGTGCCTTCCTGGTGTTCATGGTGATCGCCGTAGACCTTGTCTATGGACTGATTGACCCGCGAGTGCGACTGAAATGAGCCAGTCGTTGCCTCCCTTGTCACCCGCAGATCTCGCACCCGTCGCGGTCGAACACATTGCGGAAGTGCTCACCCGACCGTCGCAGTCGTACTGGCAGGACGCCTGGATCCGCCTCAAAGCCAATCGTCGTGCGCTGATTTCGCTCTATATCGTCATCGCACTGCTGGTGTTCACGCTGCTCGGTCCATTGCTGTGGACCATTGACCCTTCCATGCAAGACCTCGACCAGATCAGTCAACCACCAGGTGTTGATCGCATGGCAACGCTGGTAACGCCCTATGCACCCTGGCACGGGGAATCACTGGATGATCCAAAGGATTCTGCAGCGGGGGGATTGCACACCGTCGGTTCTGCGGATTCGCAAGCTGTGCGACTACGCTGGAACAGCGACCCTGCGGCCACCGGCGGCTACCGTATCTATCGCAACATCTTCCCCATCGGCGCAGAGCAAGCCTACGGCCTGCCGCTGGTGATGAGCATTCGCGAAACCTGGTTTGAAGATCGACTTGACCTCAAACCTCGTACCTACTTTTACAGCGTCATCTCTCTGAACGAACTGAGTGAACAGATTGGTGAGGCACAAACCATCGAGGTTGAACTGCGGCGGGTCATCACGATGGAAGATGCGCGGAAACGAGGACTGATCGATGCCGGTGCAAGCCCAGCCATCGGTACCCGCGTTGAATTGAAGCTGCATCCCTTGGGCACTGACTATCTCGGGCGCGATTTGCTTGCGCGTCTGATGCATGGGGCTCAGGTATCACTCTTCATCGGCATCGTCGCACCATTCCTGTTTGTGATGATGGGCGTCGCTTATGGCGCCGTTGCGGGATTTCTGGGCGGCGCTGTCGACGGGCTGATGATGCGATTTGCCGATTTTGTGGTGGCACTGCCGTTCCTTCTCTTCATGATCCTGTTCAAGATCATGTTTGGTATTGGCCCTGGCGAAAGTGGCATCCTGCCCATGCTGGTGGCCATGGTCATCCTCAGTTGGCCCGGTACGTCCCGGCTGGTACGTGGCCAGATTCTGCAGATTCGCGAGGAAGGCTACATCGGTGCATCGCGACTGCTTGGCGCAAAAACCCCTTACCTTGTGTTGCGGCACATGATTCCAAACACCATGGGCGTGATTCTCGTGACACTGACCTTTGCCGTCCCGTCGGCCATCTTCACCGAGGCTTTCCTGTCGTTCATTGGCATGGGAGTTGCGCCACCGACACCCTCATGGGGCAGCATGTGCAATGAAGGGATCAAGACCATGTTGACGACACCGCATGAGCTGATCTTTCCCGCGGTGCTCATCAGCATCACCGTGCTCGCTTTCAACCTGTTAGGTGATGGCTTGCGTGACGCGCTCGATGCAAGGATGCGCTCTCGTGAATAACGTACCCCTGCTGGAAGTCACCGATCTGGAAGTCGAATTTGCCACCTATGGGGGCAGCGTCAAAGCGGTGCGCGGAGTGAACTTCACCGTCGAAGCCGGCAAGACACTGGCCATCGTTGGTGAGTCCGGTTGCGGCAAGTCCGTCACCGTGCAGACCATCATGGGACTGATTCCGATTCCGCCCGGCCGCATTACCAACGGCTCAGCGAAGCTGCGTGGCCGTGAAATCCTCGGACGCCCGTATCTCGACGGCAAGGACATTCGTGGCGATCAGATTGGCATGATCTTCCAGGACCCGATGACATCCTTGAACCCGACCATGTCGATCGGTGCCCAGATTGCCGAAACGCTGCAGGTTCACCGCGGTCAGTCGTATAAACAGGCCTTTGCTCGTGCGGTGGAAATGCTGCATCTGGTTCGCATCCCGGAAGCAGAGCGCAGAGCCCGCCAATATCCCTTCGAGTTCTCCGGTGGCATGTTGCAACGCGCAATGATCGCCACAGCGATTGCCTGTGAGCCTGCGCTGTTGATTGCAGACGAACCCACCACCGCACTTGATGTCACCATTCAAGCGCAGATTCTCGACCTGCTCTCGGAATTGCAAAGCACCAAGGGCACAGCCATCGTGCTGATCACGCACGATCTGGGCGTGGTGGCGAGGATGGCCGACGACGTCGCGGTGATGTACGCCGGGCAAATCGTCGAGAAAGGCACCGTCGACGACATCTTCTACCGCTCAGCGCATCCCTACACACTCGGGTTGCGTGGTGCCATGCCAAGCAATACACAAGGTGGCCTGCATCAGTTGAAGCCAATCCTGGGCAGCCCACCGGATCTCTTCCATCCGCCCGCAGGTTGCGGTTACAGCGCTCGCTGTCCGCATGCCATGCAGATCTGTCGCGAACAGCCAGCTCCGGAGTTCGGGCTGGACGCTGAGAAAAACCACTACAGCCGTTGTTTCCTGCATCATCCGGATGCAGCCTCGCGACGGGTAGACACACTGCACTTTCGCAAGGACCTCTCGTGACCGCGCTTGTCACCATCGACCGACTGGTCAAGTACTTCGAACTCGGCCGAGGCAAGCGAGTGCACGCTGTTGATGGTGTGTCCCTGGAAATCGCCGAGCGGGAGATCGTCGGTCTGGTCGGTGAGAGTGGCTCCGGCAAGTCCACGTTGGGCAAGACCATCCTCGGGCTCCATGACAAAACCGCAGGAACCGTGACGTGGCGTGGTGAACAGCTGCCTGCGGTGTATCGACCCCAGGACTTCCATCGTTACGCTCCAAAGATGCAGATGATCTTTCAGGATCCTTATTCATCGCTCAATCCACGCATGACGGTGGGTGAGATCATCGGCGAAGGCCTGCAACTTCATACCCGTCAGACCAACAGCGAAATTCGCGACAAGGTTGCGAACTGGCTGGTGCGGGTTGGCCTGCAACCCGACCACATGTCACGGTACCCGCATGAGTTTTCTGGCGGACAACGCCAGCGGATCGGCATTGCTCGCGCGCTGATCCTGCAACCCGAATTCGTCGTCTGTGATGAACCGATTTCGGCCCTCGATGTTTCGGTTCAGGCGCAGGTGGTGAATCTGCTCGATGAATTGAAGCAGGAACTGGGGCTTACCCTGCTCTTCATCGCCCATGATCTGTCGATGGTGCGCTATGTGAGCGATCGCATGGCGGTGATGTACCTCGGCAGCCTGGTGGAGACCGGGCCGAGCGACGGCGTCTTCTTTTCGCCAATGCACCCGTATACACAAGTGCTCATCGCTTCGAATCCGGAACCCGATCCAGTCCATGAGCGAAGTCGGGCATCAACCACGATTCAGGGGGAGATTCCTTCTCCCGTCAACGTCCCCGCCGGCTGCCGGTTTGCGGAACGTTGCCCGCACGTGATGCCCACGTGTCGCACCACAACGCCTGTGCTCACACCGCTCAAGGCATCTCCTGACCGTCTGGTGGCTTGTTTCCTCTACGACTGAAGCCCCGGTCGCCTTTCCTGCCCCGGTCTTTCCCCACTCCAAACCTGTCCTCAAGTTATCGCGCCGGAAGACGACAACCTGCTCTGCCGATGGCTTACACGTCGATCCGCCAACCGAGCACCGGTGACCCGTGCCTTGCATGATGAAATCGTGGTCTGGTTCACGGATCGCCTCAGTTGTCTGATTAAGATCGGAACTGAAGTCTCGTAGAGCAATCCGCGAGACGAAGACGGACGCACATGACCGCCGTGTTGAATCACAGGTGGTCATCCCAAGGACAGTCGAAAACAAGGAAATCGACAAATGATGGACCCACACGCCGCAGCACTGGCCGAAGCACCCTATGTGGAAGAATTCTTCGATGAATTCGAAGAAGAAGAGCCCTTCGAGAGCTTCCCCCCCGAGTATCTGATGAAGGCCATGGTGGACGCGCTCGACCGGTTGAAGAACTTCAACCCCTTCGAATAGAACATCAATTCGCAGCAGAAAATTGGAGCGGGACGCGGGACTTGAACCCGCCACCTACAGCTTGGGAAGCTGTCGCTCTACCAGATGAGCTAGTCCCGCATCTTTGAACAAGCGTCTGCCAAAAACGCAGACGCGAC
>CAMDVY010000095.1 GCA_945878745.1 Klebsiella pneumoniae
TTGGAAGGAATGGTGTTTCGGTATGGCGTGGTAATGGTGTAAGGCAGCGACGCGCCGGTCTTGGTCATTCGCGCTGACAAGCGCTGCAGGAGAAAGTTTGCTCGCTCGATCCCCTGGGTTTTCAGCACATGTTCGAGTGCATCAAGCCAGTCCTGGGTTTCGCCCGAATCGATATCTCGAATCAGCTCACGCTTGATACTCAACGTCTATCTCCTCCATGTTTGCAACCGCCGAAGCACCTCGCCCAGCACAATACACCGAGGGCCGGGGAAAATGATGCATTGATCGAGAGAGAGCGCTACACCCCCCTCACAACAAGTTGAGTCTAGTTCGTCCGACCAAGAAGATACTTCGTCCACAAAATTGCCAACTCAATCAGCGAGACTTGAGTACAGGCGCTTCCAGTCAAAAGACGCTCCGGGATCCGTCTTGCGCCCAGGTGATATCTCGTTGTGTCCGACCACGGTGTCTCGACCGAGTTCCGGGTATCTCACAAACAAGGTCTCGAGGGTGCGCGTCAGTGCAGCGTATTGCGAACTCGTGTAAGGCCGATCATCCGCACCTTCCAGTTCAATGCCAATAGAAAAATCGTTGCATCGAACGCGTCCTCTCCATTGCGAAGTGCCTGCGTGCCACGCCCGTCGATCAAAAGGAACAAACTGGGTGATTCCGCCTCGTCGGTTGATGAACACATGGGCACTGACTCGCACGTTCGCCAGGGACGAAAAAGAAGGGTGGGCTGCGATATCCAATCGATTGATGAACAGATCTTCGACAAACCTGCCACCAAACTGTCCCGGTGGCAGCGAGATGCCATGCAGGACAATCAACTCGATTGACGCGCCATCTGGTCTGCCATCCGCATTGGGTGACTGAACTCGACGAACGCGGTCAAGCCAGTGTCTGGGGTCAGCGGTCACCACACCTGATTGCTGCAAGCGAAATGCCTCCGATAAACACGGTGTGGGCGGTGATCTTCCAAAAAAAAGCGACAACAGGGCAAAATCCACATCCTCTGGTTTTGCTCTGGCTACACTATGCGATCCTCGAACAGAACTCCAACGGACACCTGAATGATCGACGCCATACTGATATGTGCCATCGAAGCCAACGTGAAGGCCGCCCTGCTCGAGGACATCGGCGGTGGCGATGTGTCTGCTGCCTTGATAGACGCCAACCAGACTGCTCACGCCCGTGTGATTTGTCGCGAGCCCGGCATCTGGTGCGGCCAACCGTGGGTAGATGCGACGCTGCGCCAGGTCGACCCCCAGGCTCGCATCACCTGGCATGTCGCCGATGGTGATGCTGTGATGCCTGATCAGTTGTGCTTTGAACTCGAGGGTCGCGCGCGATCCTTGCTGACCGCTGAACGATCGATGCTCAACTTTGCGCAGTTGCTGTCTGGTACGGCGACCCTCACCCATGCCTACGTCGCCCGCATTGCACACACACGCGCCCGGTTGCTCGACACCCGCAAGACCGTTCCTGGTCTTCGCCTCGCACAGAAGTACGCCGTACGCTGTGGCGGCGGCGTCAATCACCGGATGGGGTTGCACGACGCCTTCCTTCTGAAGGAAAACCATGTCGCCGCGGCCGGCAGTATCACCGCTGCAATTCAAAAAGCCCGGACTTATTCGACCACACTCAAGCTGGAAGTCGAGGTAGAGAGTCTCGCGCAGCTGGACGAAGCCATCGCTGCGGGCGCTGACGTCATCATGCTCGACAATTTCGACCTGGAAATGACCCGCACCGCCGTTCGGCTGACTGCGGGACGAATCCCACTGGAATCGTCGGGTGGCGTGACCGACGCCACAATTACGGATTACGCCGAGACAGGTGTGGACTTCATCTCGGTGGGCAACCTCACAAAAATGGTACAACCCCTCGACCTGTCCATGCGATTCGAGTAACTCAACATGTCACGTCTCCAGGCGTTTGCGATTCACTTGGGGATATCGTTCCTGATCTTCCTGTGTCTGGCAGGCGTCATCATAACCTGGTGGTATCCCGGGATCTTTTTCCACATCGATGGCGGCTGGGAAGGCATACGCCTGATCGCACTGGTTGATCTCGCACTCGGACCCCTACTGACTTTGATTGTCTTTAAACACGGCAAACCAGGTCTAAAAACTGACCTGACGTTGATCGGTTTGTTTCAGGCGATTTGCTTGTCAGCCGGCATCTGGGTTGTTCATAACGAGCGGCCGCTGGCCATGGTCATGGTGAACGACATATTTTTCAGCATGAGTGCCGATGACTACACGGATGTTGGGATCAAACCACCAGACCTCAGCCGATTCTCGGAGCGAGGTCCGCAGTGGGTGACTGTGAAAATTCCTGAGGACGTTTACGAGTCTTCCGATCTGCGTCGCGCAGCCATTGAATCTGCACAGCCTTTGCGGACACTTCATGAGCGTTACATCCCTTTCGAGCCAAAGCACCTGGACATCAACGAGGCAGTATCTGCTAAAGATCTGGGGGCCTTGGACAAACAAACAGGTGGTTTACAACAGTGGATTGCTGATCACGGCGGCAAGCTGGAGGACTATCTTTTCTATGAAGTCGGTGGTCGCTACTCCTATGTTCATCTGGGCTTTCTCAGAGCGGACATGACACCTCTCGGACTCTTGAAGACACCTGGGCCTGGCTGAATCAACTGGGTGTCTTTACAAACCATCGCTCCGGGACCAGCGGTTGAACCGCGAGGATTCGCTCCCGTACTTCAGCCCAGTAAGCTCGATCCGCGCTGGACAAGGGAAACTGCAGCAACACATCTGCGTAGTACAGTGCAGCTCGTTGGTCCTGCCGTGCAAGCCACGTGAGCCGCGGTCCAACATGTGAGCGCAGGAATTCCAACCGACGCTGTTGCGTCTGGTGAGCGTCCGTCGACGCCAGTTCGACAAGGCGCCCCTCGATGGCAGGCATAAACAACGGATCAAGTCGCAACACTTCCTGGGTGATGGCTGCCGGTTGTTCGCCCGGATTCAGTCGTTCTTGTATCGATTGGGTTCTTCGTATGAAGTCTCGGAACTGCCACCAAGCAAAAGTGTTCCACGGATCTACTTCGACGGCGCGGCGGTACGACTCCAGGACCTTCATGTCGGAGTCGCCATCGAGCAGCGAGCGATCCTGGTCCAGGATAAAGGCCTGCGCAAAAAACGGCAGCCCACGCTCCGAGTTCAGCTTCTGCGCGAGGAGGGCATAAGCGAGTTGCCCCCTTTGATCAATGGCTGGCTGCAACAGGATCGGGATTCCCGGCTGTCTCTGGAGTTTTACCCCGGTTGCGATATCGAGCCAGAGGTACCCCAATCCAGCAATCGCGAGCAATCCAGCAGGGATGAGCGTCGCACCTGGAAGCGTACGCAGTGTATTGTGCCCAGAAAGAACTGGAAGTTTCAGGACTGAACCAATCAGAAAGCCAAACAAGAGACCCAGTACCGGCGTGTAGAAGACAAAATTGATCATCGCATGCGACAACAGCGCTGCAAGCGCAAGCGCAGCTCCTGGGGCTTCAGAGGTGCCGACTCTCTTTTCTCTGAACAAGGATCGCCACAACACAATACCTACCCAAAGCGCGACCGCAACAAGCGGCGCGAGCAGGAGTGGACCGCCTTCAACCAACAGCTGAACATAGTCGTTGTGTACAAACAGACCGGCTGAATCGTCGTCCAACTGCGTTCTCACTTGACGGTAAAGCAGCGGAAAAACGTAGAGGCCTATTCCTGCAATACCATGGTCTCGATACATGGCGAGAGCAGCCTCCACCAACGTCACACGAACAGAGACCCCTCCTGCAACAGTCTCTGTGCCGCCATCGATCGAGTATTGGACACTAACCAATTCATTGACGAGCACCCCAACAACCCCTGCACCAATGATAGCTCCCAGCGGACGCAGGTTCAGACGATGCCGCAGGGTATAAAGAAGCCAGAACAACGCAGAAGTCAGAACAATGAGGATGGACCCTCGGGACATGGTCCCGGCGATGACAAACGTGAGCACTGTTACCGCGACAAGTCCTACGTACCAGCTTCGAGAAGAGTCCTTTGCCCATTTCAAATCGAGCATTCGGCCCGTGAGGATCAACAGCACCACATACAGCAATGCACCATAACTGTTCGAGTCGGTCAAAGGTGCTTGAGGCCGGGTTCCATGAAGCCCGAGTCGAACCGCAGAAATCGTGGCGAGCACTAGTACGATCGAACCTAAAATCACCCACAAGTGACTGCTCGCCGATCCTATCGCCATTGCAAACAGCACAGCCAATGGGATCAGCCCAAGCACCCACAGGGCGGCAAAACTCGAATCAGGTGAAGGGCTTACCGCAAAGGCAGAGCAGAGACCCAGTATTGCGATCCAAAGCCAGACTGTGGACCACGGCGTGATTTCCACGCGCATCCCAGCAATGGCAACTCCGGCCATCACAAGTGTGACCGACAAGCCCAGGAGCAGATAATTGAGCTGACTGTTGTAGAACAGAAGTGCAGCAATGAAAGCAAAAACGCCAAGGGCAATTGCAACTAAGGTGCGACGATTTGAAGCGCTATCCATAGCTGTTCGCTGTTGTGGTCCAACGGGAAGCAACGCTCCCACATGAATTTGGTGCCGGAACGCGGAATCGAACCGCGGACCTACTGATTACGAATCAGTCGCTCTACCGACTGAGCTATCCCGGCGCGCCGAAGTGAAACGGCGCGCAGGATAACCACTTTCATGGCAAGCATAAAGTCATGTTCACCAGGCGATGCTGGATCAGCAAGCCACTTTGTCTGGGAATCGTCGGCAGATGATGGTTCCGGAGGCATTGGTAGCCGTGACTTCATACGAACCGGCTGGACCTGCAGCGATTGAATACGTGGTGCCATCAACGTTTTGCGGCTGCCAGCCGATTGCAGCTGTGATGGCTGCAACGTTGGCCGCAGTCGTCATGAAAGCGCCGGTACGAAGTCGGAAATCTTCCTGAAAAACTTCGATTGAAGCGATGTTGTTGATCAAAACACCTTGCTGAGATGTCAGGATGTAATTGTTGTAGAGCGGCAAGGCCACCGCAGAAATGATCGCGATGATTGCCACAGCAATCATCAGTTCGATAAGCGTGAACCCTTTTTTGCAATAGTTGACGAACATCGAAATTCCTTCAAGTAAAAAGGCCGCTCCATGAGCGGCCTCGAGATCAACAGATGGCAGCCTGTGATCAGATAGTGGCGAAGTCGACCGTACGGCTAGCAGTAGCTGTAAAGCCACCATACGCGGGACGGGTAAACACCGCCGCCCAGTCTCCTCCAACCAAAGTGCCAGAGACCACCACACCAACCACGCCACCGGCGTCATCGGCAGCTGCGTTATACGGATCGGTACCGCCGGGGGAACGGCCACCATTCGAATTCAGCCGGTCAACGAAAGGACCCTGCTGGAAGGATGCTTCCGCAGCAAGCAAGCCGGTAATTCGACCAACCGCAACATCTGCCTGTACTCGTCGTATTTCGTTCTGACCGTACCGCGCTCCCTCTTCAAAGTGAGAGGTGACCTTTGCCATGTTGCTGTTTTCGATGTAGTCCTGATAAGCCGGCAGCGCAACTGCGGCAAGAATGCCGATGATGGCGACGACGATCATCAATTCGATAAGGGTAAAGCCCTTGGCGATAGCGTTTTTCATTTCTTCCTACTACTCCAATTGTGACGAAAGTTAGCTGGGAAGGACTGTTTACGCCCTCACGCCATGCGCAGAACAGTACAAGCAAACGGTGTGCCAGAAATTGAACCAGTTCAAATTCTAGAATTTTCCTTTAGATTCATGATGTTACAAAATAACTTCGCGCCGACATCCAATCGCGCGTCCGGACCGGCTTCGGCTTCCTCGGTCAGACAGTGACGGTAAATGTCACTTCGGATGATCAGTCGCCAGGGGACGGGAGGTTAAAGGTGATTGCTTTATCGACTCGACCGTGACGCACGTTTACACTTTTTGCAAAAGTTCGCGGTAAAGTCGGCCAGATTCCCGGGAACTCGGCGCACACTGGGCGCCGGAACCGGGTGGCAACATCACACCCTGACACTCAATGGATCGGGCTCAGGAACGCAACAAGCCCACACAAGGACTGCAGTTCGGTATGGCTTCGGAACCTATTCCACTCAGCGGACTGGCGCGGCGTCTGGTTGACGACGGCATTATCAATGCTGAAACGGCCAGCCGTGCCACCAATGACGCACGCAAGGCGGCAGTACCCTTTGTTACCTATATCGTTCGCAATGGGCTCGCAGACGCTCGTGCCATCGCTCGCAGTGCCGCAGATGAATTCGGCGTTCCCCTTCTCGATCTGGCCGCTTTTGATCTGGAAGCCATTCCCAAGACATTGGTTAAAGAACGACTGATTCGGCAGCACAACACCCTACCGCTCATCAGAAGGGGCGCACGACTCTTCGTGGCCGTATCCGATCCAACCAATCTGCAGGCGCTGGATGAAATCAAGTTCCAGACAGGGGTTACCACCGAGCCAGTACTCGTCGAAGAAGACAAGCTCGCCATCATCATCGAGCAGTTCCTCAATGCGCGCGAAGACAACTCGCTGTCAAAACTCGAGGGTGAGGAATTTGATGAAGCGGACATGCAGTCGATGTCCGACGATGGTCCCGATGCAGATGACGATGCTGGCAATGCCACAGATGACACGCCTATCGTCCGCTTCGTCAACAAGATGCTGCTGGACGCAATTCGAATTGGTGCGAGCGACATCCACTTCGAACCCTACGAAAAAAGCTATCGCGTTCGCTTTCGTACGGATGGCATTCTCAAGGAAATCGCCAAGCCGCCATCCAATCTGAGCCATCGCCTTGCAGCTCGACTGAAGGTCATGGCCGAACTCGACATCTCCGAGCGCCGCATGCCACAGGACGGACGCATCAAGATGAAACTGTCGAAAACCAAGGCCATCGACTTTCGGGTGAACACCCTGCCAACACTGTGGGGCGAAAAGATCGTGTTGCGGATTCTCGACCCAACCAGCGCGAAGATGGGTGTGGATGCGCTGGGATTCGAGACCTATCAGAAAGAACTGTTCATGGAGGCTTTGCAGCGGCCGCAGGGCATGATTCTGGTGACAGGGCCAACCGGTAGCGGCAAGACCGTGTCTCTCTACACCGGCCTCAACATTCTCAATACGTCTGAACTGAATATCGCCACCGCGGAAGATCCGGTCGAGATCAATCTGGAAGGCATCAACCAGGTCAACGTCAACCATCGTGTTGGCCTGGATTTCCCGACTGCACTGCGATCATTCCTGCGCCAGGATCCGGACGTCGTGATGGTGGGTGAAATCCGCGATCTGGAGACCGCAGAAATCGCCATCAAGGCAGCACAGACCGGTCACCTGGTGCTGTCTACACTGCATACCAACTCAGCCGCTGAAACACTGACACGGCTGCGCAATATGGGCGTACCTGCTTTCAACCTCGCAACTTCGGTGAATCTGATCATCGCCCAGCGACTGGCAAGACGACTGTGCGGCGCCTGCAAGCAGGTCGTAGAGGTGACGCCGGAGGTCTTGAAGGAAGAGGGCTTTACCGAAGCTGATATCGCCACGGGTTTCCAGGTGCTGGGACCTTCAGAAAGAGGTTGCGAGAAGTGCAATGATGGATACAAGGGTAGGGTCGGAATCTATGAAGTGGTTAAAATTACTTCGCAAATGGCCCGTATTATCATGGAAGACGGAAACAGCATTCAGTTGGCTGAACGGGCAAAGGTTGAAGGATTCAACGACCTGCGTCGCTCGGGGTTGATCAAGGTCATGCAGGGCATGACTGGCCTGGCGGAAGTAAACAGGGTTACGAGTGGTCACTGACGTCAATGTGTGCACGTCTCGCCATATCGACACCTCATTGAATCTGAAATTATCAGGCGCCCCGACCGGGGATCGCCGACGAGAGAATGACCATGGCTGAAGCCGTCTTCGTCTGGGAAGGTACCGACAAACAAGGGCGCAAGTCCAAAGGGGAAATCAAGAGTTCCAACCCTGCGCTCGCCAAGGCAGAGCTGCGTCGTCAGGGTATTGTACCCACCAAGGTCAAGAAGAAGACCATTCGTGGATCAATGGGTGGCAGTATCAAACCTGCGGACATCGCACTCTTCACCAGGCAGATGGCAACCATGATGCGCGCTGGAGTGCCATTGGTGCAGGCTTTCGATATCGTCGCCGATGGCCTCGACAAACCGAAAGTGGCGCAGTTGTTGCGCGACATTCGTGGGGACGTCGCCTCTGGAAACAGTTTCGCCAACTCCATCCGCAAACAGCCGCTGTATTTCGACGAATTGTTCTGCAACCTGGTCGATGCTGGCGAGCAGTCCGGTTCACTCGAAACGATGCTTGATCGAATTGCGACGTACAAGGAAAAAACCGAGTCCCTGAAGGCCAAGGTGCGCAAAGCCATGACCTATCCGATCTCGGTGCTGATGGTCGCTTTCGTGGTTTCCGGAATCCTGCTGATCAAGGTCGTACCCCAATTCGAGATGGTCTTTGCCGGCTTCGGGGCCGATCTGCCAGCTTTTACTCAGTTCGTAGTCGGTATCTCGGAGTTTGTGCAGGCTTA
Source organism: Klebsiella pneumoniae (assembly GCA_945878745.1). Lineage (GTDB taxonomy): Bacteria > Pseudomonadota > Gammaproteobacteria > Pseudomonadales > Azotimanducaceae > SYFY01. The sequence goes on from CAMDVY010000095.1 coordinate 8,584, forward strand.
CTGGGTGATGATGGTGCTTGGCATAGCTGGGATCATCTACGGCATCATGTTCATGTATAAACGATCGAAGCCGATGCGCGACACGATTGATCGCCTGGCTCTGAAAATGCCGGTCGCGGGCAATATCATTCAGAAATCAGCTGTTGCTCGATTTGCACGGACACTAAGTACGACATTCGCTGCCGGTGTCCCTCTCGTGGATGCACTGAATTCGGTTGCCGGCGCGACAGGAAACTCGGTCTACACCAAAGCCGTTCTTCAGGTGCGGGATGATGTATCAACCGGACAGCAACTCAACTTCTCGATGCGAAACACCGGCGTGTTCCCGAACATGGTGATTCAGATGGTTGCCATCGGTGAAGAAGCAGGCGCGCTGGATGACATGCTCGATAAGTCGGCCAGCTACTATGAAGAGCAGGT
>CAMDVY010000096.1 GCA_945878745.1 Klebsiella pneumoniae
TTCAGTTCGTGCGCCCAGTTGTCATAGTCCATGTTCTGGAAGGTCTGGGTGTCGAGCCCGCCCCAGACACCGGCGTTGTTGATGAGAATGTCGATGGGCGCACTGCCAATGGCTGCGGCGCAGGCTTTCACCGAAGCACTGTCACCCACTTCCATCTTGTGCACGGTCAGCCGGCCGCTCGACGTTGCGGCTGCAGCGTTCAGCTGGGAGGCCTTCTCCGGCGACCTGCACGTGGCATACACACGATCACCGGCGTCTGCATACTGCCTGGCCAGTTGGAAGCCGATACCCCGGGCGGAACCGGTGATCAGAACGGTGCTCATGCGTCTGCCCCCTTGTCTGTGACCTCCAGGTACTTCATCAGCGTGCGATGGAAGTGCCGGATGCGGATTTCCTGATAGTTGCCCAGTGTGGCGCCGGGTTTGAGCGCTGTCAGTGCGCCTTCATGGGCGGCCTGCATGTTGCCGGTGTCCTGATCGAACACGTGGCCGACGTAAGGGTCCATACCGGGTACGGTGGTGTAGGACTCTTCGGCTTTCAGCCAGAACGGCTCAGCGGGTTCGACGAGTGCGCCGTCTTTGGGTCTGGGTTTGAGCAGAATCAGATCGAACAGGGATCGATCATGCGCCTGTCCGAGCGGCCGGAATCGATAGACGATGGGAAAGGTGTGCCCGACGAAAAACTGCTGGTTGGGGAACACGAAGTAGGCGATGGAGTCGACGATTTCCGAGTCGCTGACCTTGGAGATGTCCTGACCGGCTTTCGCCACGTTGTCACGGAAGAACTGCGCCATCACCCGTCGTGCTGTACCACCCGGTGGCACGATGAGCTTGTCACTGACGTCTGATCGATCACCCACCAGGAACAGATCGAGAATGTCCTGCTCGGTGAGATCTTCCTTGCAGAAACTGCTGGGGGTGCCCGCCACGTTGATCAACCGGCTGATGTGATCACCATAGATGTCGTACTGGGTGTTGGCATCGCCGTTGGTGCGGCTGAGTTGTGCGTGCGTCTCCATCACGTGGTACGCCTCGAGGAAGGCCTCGGAGGCAATCTTCCAGTTGCAGTTGAGCTCCTTCTGGACGTGTTGCGCGATGTAGCGGTCTGTAAACACCGAGCTGTCGATATGCGATGTCATCGCGCCCAGATACTGAGGGAGAGGCGCAGCATTCAGATCGAAATTCACGAACACGAATCCGCCCCAGCAGTCCGCACGAACCGGCGTCAGGCCTATCTTGTCGGGTTCCACGTGCGGGAAGTCCCACTCACAGGGGAATGACTTGATGGTGCCTTCGAGGTGCCAGTCCCAGCCGTGATAGGGGCAGCGAATTGAAGTGGAGTGTCCACTGGAAAAAGACGGTTTCAGCTTTGTGCCCCGATGCATGCAGGAATTGCGGTAGGCCTTGATGCTGCCGTCGGTGGTGCGCATGACGATGGCGGAGTAGGGGCCGACGTCATAAACGTGGTAGTCGCCGGGTTCCGGAATGTGCTCTTCGCGGCAAGCCCACTGCCAGGTGCGTGGCCACAGATGTCTGATTTCCAGATCATGGAACTCGCGAGAGATGTATCGGCTGTATGGGATGTCCTCGTCACCCAGGAATTCGTAGGAATGGCTGGTGAGATAGTCCGGCACACTGCGGCTGTCCCGTGCCAGCAGGTCCTGCACGGATTCGCCGGGGCAACGCGCGTCACCTGGCGCGTCTTTTTTTTCGCGAGTGATTGAAGCCTGTTCTGTCATGGTTTCCTCCCTTGGGCCAACTCTACCCAAGTGGCTGATGTTATGACATGCAGGCCAGTATTTGCCGCCCGTGTGTTTGCTATCGCTGCTGCGGATTGGGCTGTTGCTGAGGGTAACCTTGTTGAGCCGGATAGCCCTGTTGCTGCGGATACCCCTGTTGTTGCGGATATCCCGGTTGTGGTGGTGCGCCGGTTTGACCGGGATAACCCGGCTGTGGCGGCGTGCCGGGTTGAGGTGGTTGTGCTGGCTGGCCAGGTTGTCCGGCGGGCGGATAACCACCTTGCTGAGGTGGAGAACCTTGTGGTGCAGCCTGGATAGGCAACCCTGCCGATTTCCAGGCTTCGAGGCCACCGCGATACCACAGCACATTCGAGTAACCGAGCTTGATGGCGCGCAGTGCGGCGTTGTACGACATCCAGCATTGGGTCGAGAGACAATAGAAGATCAAGGGGATGTCGGTCCTGCCTTGTGTCCCTTGTTTGAGCATCTGGCCGAATTGTTGCGAGATCGGATCGTTGAATGAACCTGCCTGTGCAAGCCAAGCCGAGGGTAAAGCGCCGGGCAGGACTTCCGGCCCACCCAGGACGTCGAACAGGAAGTAGGGTGTCTGCTGACCCTGCACCAGTGCCAGCAGACCTTTCGTGGTGATCAGTTGGCCGCCGGGAATGCTGGCGGGTGTCGGTCCATGAAATGCGCCTGTGTGCAACTGGTCCGTAGCCGGGATGCCGTAGTCCTGCCGCTCGGTCACCATCAGCTGATCCAGCACACCATTCGCCGGCGCCGCACCATTCTGGACCTGTTGGGGTGGATAGCCACCTTGTTGTGGCGGATAACCGGCAGGCGGAGGATTGTTCACCGGTGGTGGTGCGGATTGAGGCTGCACCTGGGTTGGCCCTTGTCCGAACGAATCCTGGACGGCAAACGCGTGCAGGCAGGTCGTCAACAGGACGACGGACGTGAATAGTCTGATCATCGCACAGGCTCCAGTTTGCGACCTTCCAGTTGCAGGTCGCGATACGGTTCGAAATTGGGGTCATCCGACAGCACATAGCTGCCATCATTGAGGCGCCAGACGTTGTCGTACTGGATGGACTGTTCAACGGTGCCGCCAGGTGCATCCGGATCAACATACGATTGCACGCCTCGAATCGTCTCGCCGAATTCGCGGGCACGTTTGTCGGCACTTTCCTGTTGGCTGTTCCAGGTGTCCTGTCGGATGCGGGCAATCTCGGCGTTTGAGTCGTTGAGCATCTGGGCACGTTTGCGCCCTTCCTCGAGTGCAACCTGCCCGATGCGAAGATTGTGGCCGGTGATGGCCGAAGTCCACGTGTCCACCGGACGAATGGAGCGACGCAGTCCTTCAAAAAAATTGAAGTCCAGTTGACCGTCGGGCGCCATGGCTGCAAAGGCCGGATTGGCAAAGGCGCTGAGGAATTCGCTGCGCGTCGGGTACTGGCTGGTGTTGATGCCCACCACCGTCGGGTCATTCTGGAACATAGAAGAGGTGTCGGTCACCATCAGATTGAATTTGACCGATGCCGCCACCGTGCCGCGCATCTCCCGTCCCTGAATCTGAAAGCCGAACAGCAGCTCGCCAGATTCCGACCAGGTGCGCACTTCACCGAGCGGCATTGCCGTCCGTGTGGGCGGTGAATTCAGCGCTTGCAGCAGATCCGGTCGTTCGCGAAAGTCGAGCGCGCGTGCACCTGGCACCATCTGTTGGACCAGGCCTTCCAGATACCCGCGCACGGTGTTGATGTTGAGCAGCGGGCAGCCGGGCCGGCTTGAAGGTGTACCGGAGGTGTTGGCTTCCCAGGCCGCTTGTGGCCAAACCGCCATGCTGGTGAGTCCGTCGGGCGACGTCGCAGACCAGCCGAAGTTGTAGCCGTTGGTGCACAGATATTCCTGGGCCCAGAAGACACCGCCTGTCGTGCGCCAGCCATGAGGTATGAAGAGGGTTGCCGCCGCCATGGGCTGGGCAAAACCGGTTGCATCGAGAATCACTGCAGGCTCGAAGCGGCGGAACGGACGGGTTGATGAAAATGTGGATTGTGCAGGCGGCAGTGTGTTGGGTGGCGAGTAGCCTGCAGAGGCCAGCGTTGCCGTATCAAGGGGCGGGCCTGAGAATGTGTTCATGTCATTGTCAGTATCACGCGCGACCTGCACGTCGACAGCCGCATCTTCCTGTGCTGGATCATTGATTTCGCTACACGAAATCAGAAACAGTACGAACAATCCGGGCAGGAGGACGCGCATGTTCTATTCCCTGTTCATCTGAAACGTGCCTGAGCGGTCCGGCAGTTGCCACGTGCCGCTGATGGATTGTCGGTCCTCCGCAAACACACCTTCGTAGACAAGCGCTCCCGCCCGCGCGGACTCGTCATCGTAGCGCTTCGCGAATCGCACTCGCGCGCCTTCGACGGTACCCTTGATCTGCGCCGTGAGTGGCTGTCCACCTCGAAGCATCCAGGCATCACCTTCGGACGACCTGCCACTGAACGTATCACCGTCACTCGTCAGTTCGAGACGGAAGGGCACCGCAATTTCCGCACCTGCTGCGTTGCTGTATTCGCGGTACTCGCCAGCCCACGATCCGCCAACCTGTTGTAATTCCGGCAACGACTCCCCGGCTTGGGTGGGTGAACTCGTCGACGCCTGGGCAAAGCGTTCGCAGGTGTCGATCAGGGGTGCAAGCTCTTCCTCTGAAAACTCGGCCGCGTAGGCTGCGCCCATGGCACGCACCTGAATCCAGCCGGATTCCCGGATCGCATCGAGTAGCGCGGGATCCCTGCTGGTTCCACGCAACTCGATATCGGACATGTCTGCTGATGCGTCATCCGGGTCCTTGCTTGTGTATGGCGTCACAAAGACACCGCCATCCTCCAGTTCGAAATCATCACCGTTCACCAGGATGCTGACGGTGTGCAGCCAGCTGGCATCTTCGAACTCGACCGTGTCAGCCGAGATGGCGATTCGGCCATCGGTTTCATCCAGATAGCGGACGACGAAAAAACCAGACTCGTCACACAATGCCTGAGCCCTGAACTCTGGATCCTGCCATAGCGCAATCGAGCCTTCACCCTGGTCTCGTATCAACAGGGTGCCGACGACCACGGCATCGTTGTCGATTGGCGCACTGCAGGCTGTCATCATCAGCAGGCTGGCGAGCAGGCAGTGGTTGAATTGGCGTGACCTACCGTTGAGCATAGATGGTTGACCTCAGGTGCCGGTTTGCCGACCGCTCCAGTTGTTTGCAGTTTCATTGTCAGCAGCCATCGCCAGACGCACGGGAATCGCGGTGAGTCGTGACATGCCGGACACCGCGTCGATCGCGTCCACACCAGAGCGCGCGATGATGTTCACATTCACACCCGGCGAGGCGGCGGCAATCCGCTGTCCACTGGCTTGATGACCCCAGCCATGAGGCACGGCGACCACACCTTTCAACAAGTCGTCGCACAGACTCACCGGCAGGCGGATGGTGCCGCTGTCGGTGCTGACGTCGACCAGCGTGCCTTCGGTAAAGTTCTCCCGCTGCGCGTCATCTGAATGCATGTAGAGATGATTGCGTCCACCCAGTCGGTCGAGAAAGTCGTCGTAGTTGTGGGTCCAGGAGTTGTGAGTCTGGATCTGCCTGCGAGTGATGAGCCGGTAGGAAAAACCGTCGTCAGCGTCTGGTGTCTTGAGCTTGTGGATGATGTCCACAAGTTCGGAGGGTGCGAGTTGAATCCGTCCGGTGCCATCGGGCTTCGAGTACACACGTTGACCGAGGAAGCTGCCACCCTCGTTGGGCGGACGAGCCCGGCCATGGCCAACCAGATCGGCGAACCGGCCCTGTCCGGTCAGCCGCAGCAACAGGTTCAGCAGTCCACGCTGCGCAACACTTGCATAGGTATCCGTGCCACGCCGTTTCCGGGTGCGTTCGAACAGCCACTGAACGATGCGCGATCCGAACAGGGCCGTGCCGGACGCGCGCGCCAGATCAACATAAATGGTGGCTTCGTCGCGTGCTTCGCCAGACACCGGCAGTACTGCTTCCGTCGCCTGCAGGTAAGGACGGGTCTGCATGCCCAGCGCCAACGGAAAGATGAAGGGCAGGTCCGGGCGTTCCAGGGGTGATGTGCACGGCAACATGTAGTGGCCGGCGCTGGCGGTCTCCGTCGGGAGAATGTCGAGGGTCACCAGCAATTCAAGTTCACCAAATGCGCGTCGCAGCTTGTCACTCTCGGCCATCATCATCAGCGGGTTACCACCGGTGACGATCAATGCCCTGATCCTGCCCGGTCCGTCGGTGAGGATTTCGTCAGCCAGAATGCCGCCGGGAAAGGCATCATTCGTTTTCCGGAAGCCACCGATGCGTGAACGATCCTGTTTCAGCAGGACACCATACTTGCGACCGAATTTCGGGAAGTCGAAGATCCCCTTGCCCACCAGCGTCCCACCCTGTCGGTCCAGGTTGCCGGTGATGGCATTGATCACTTCCTGCAGCCAGAACGACGGCGTCCCGCCTTCGTTCATGTTGACGCCGGTCGAAGAATAAAGCACGGCGCCGTCGGCCTTGAGATAGGTCGACACGAGATCGCGCAGGACCGTCGCGTCGATGCCCGTGGTGGAGGCTGTGTGCTCTGGCGACCAGTCCTTGCTGAGATCATTCAGAGCGTCAAAGCCGTCCATAAACTTCCGTACGGTTTCGTGGTCGACACCATCCCGCTCGAGCACGACGTGCAGGAATGACAGATAGAAAAACACATCAGTACCGGGCTTGATGAAGAGGTGTTCACCCGTGGCTTTGGCCGTCTCCGTGCGCCGCGGGTCGACGACGATTACCCGGCCTCCACGTGCCTTGATGGCATCGATGTGTTTTCGGGGATTGGGAACCTGCAGAAATCTCCACTTCGACACCATGGTGTTGGCACCGACGATAATCAGACATTGTGTGTGCAACAGATCCGGAAACGGCTGGGTAAAGGGGAAACCATACATACGTTCGGCGACGGCGAACTTGTTGGCGCAGTCCTGTGTTGCGGAGGCAAACATGCTGCGAGAACCCATGGCATCCATGAAGCCCTGCGCAAAGACAGGATGTAGTACCCCGAACCCTGCTGCGGTGCCGACATACATGGCGATGGCGTCACCGCCGTGCGTGGCGCGGATACTGCGCAGCTTGCCGCCAATGTCGCCGAGCGCCGTATCCCAGCTGGTGTCTTCCCAGCCCGCCGCGGTTTTTCTGCGCGGTTTGAGCAGGCGATCAGGCGAGGCATAGAGGTGATGCTGGCGCAGACCCTTCTGGCAGGCAAAACCTGCTGTGGCAATGTTCTCGGCGTCCGGCCGGATCCCGGTAACCCGACCATCGACCGTGGTGATGTTGAGGCCGCACAGGGATTCGCAGATGCGGCAGAACGTAGTGTGGGTGGCCATCAAGGGATCCGGTTTCGATGTCTGCAGGATCGGTATTTCCGGCTCGAAGAGCAAGGTGGTCGCCGGTCGAGCGTAATGTGGAGCCTCAACCCTTGATCCCGTAGAGTTCGAGACTTCAATTCATGGAATCTTCGATATGAACATGCTGGCGGGCAAAGTTGCTCTGGTGACTGGTGGGTCCGGGGATATCGGTGGCGCAATTGCCCGACGACTCGGCGCGGAAGGGGCCCACGTGGTGGTCGCCTATGTCGGTGCCGAAGGCGCCGCGGACGCCACAGTCCAGGACATCCGCAGCGCTGGTGGTACGGCAAGCACCCAACAGCTCGACCAGCGTTCTCCTGAATCCATCGAAGCCTGCATCGCCGCAGTGGGCCACGCGCAGGGCCGCCTCGATATCCTGGTCAACAATGCGGCCTGGAACATCGGGATTCCATTTCCTGACCTCGATGCACTGACGCCGGACATCTGGGATCGTGTGCTGGAAACCAACGTGCGCGGACCGTTCCTGCTGGCGCGTGCTGCCGCAAAACTGCTCAAAGCTGACGGTGGTGGCCACATCGTGAATATCTCATCGGCCGGTGGCATCAGCCCTGGCAGCAGCAGCATCGCGTACTCTTCCAGCAAGGCCGCACTCAATCACCTGACACGATGCCTCGCGGTGGCGATGGCACCCAACGTGGCCGTGAATTGTGTTGCGCCAGGACTCGTCGAGAACACGCGAATGGCGCAGCGTCTGCCCGAAAGTGTGGCCAAGGGCGCCAGAGCGCAGGCGGTGCTGGGTCGTGTGGGTCAACCGGATGACATCGCGGCCCAGGTGGTGATGTTTGTCACCTCGAAGTCGATCACCGGACAGACCATCGTCATCGATGGTGGTATGCCGGGTGCGATGCGCTGAAACCAGCTGAAGAGTGGTCGGCCACCCGAAGCGTGGTGATTCAGCTCGCCACGCCGAGCGGTGAAAACAGGACGTAGGTTGCCAGTATTGAAGCCAGCAGAAGCCCGGCGGCGAGGTGTCGGTATCGCCAGGGTGTGAGATCCACCGGTGCGGGCGCCTCTGATTCCATTGGCCTGGACTCGACCCGTGGCATGGATACCAGAATCAACAGCTCGAGCAGGAACAATATCGCGTACCAATGTATGAAATGGATGCCGGTATCGAACACAAATGTGACAAGCCCATAAATGAGCACATGCACGCCCATGACGATCAGCGCAGCCAGGGGATTCACGCGCGGAATGAAGATCGCCGCCAGCACCAGCGTGATGATTGGAATGTTGTAGAACCCGGTGAATTTCCGGATGAGTTGCCACAACCCATCTGGCGCATCGGTCAATTGCATGGCAATGCCGAAGGCAATGGCGACGATGACAACACTCTGCCAGCGCGCGGCGCGAACTTTTTCCGTGTTTCGCACGGAGCCCGAAAGATCTACCGCGATCAGGGTTGCTGCACTGTTGACCAGACTGTTGAAGGAGCTCACCACGACGCCAATGACCACGGCAAGGAATACCCCCTGCAGTGCTACTGGCAGTACTGCTCGTACAAGGGTTGGGTAGGCGGCATCCATGGTTGGCAGGTTTGGTCCATACAGGTGGAAAGCGATAATCCCGGGAACCATCACCATGAATGGCACCAGGACCTTGAAGAAGCCGGAGATCAGTACACCTTTCTGACCTGCCTCGAGACTGGTGGCCCCCAGTGCGCGCTGGATAACGTACTGATTCGTGCCCCAATAGAACAGGTTGGCCAGCAGCATGCCGGTAAACAAGGTGGCGAACGGGGTCGGATCCGTAGCGCGGCCAATCGCGTTCAGCTTTTCGGTGTGATTTGAAGTCAGAAC
>CAMDVY010000097.1 GCA_945878745.1 Klebsiella pneumoniae
CGATCGCGTAGAGAATCCAGTACACCGAGATGATGATGCCAGGCACGATCAGCAGGATCATGCCGAAAATGATGGCAAGGACGTACAGGATCGATGCACCCAGCATGGCCGGCAATCTCGTCAGGCCGGTGAGTACGGCTTCGTCGATCGCCATGCTGCGATTGTTGGACATCGCATCCTGTATTGACAGCACTGCCAGATACGCGGCCATTGCCAGGAGAGAAGTGATCAGAACTACTCCCAGAACCGTGCCCACACTGTCGCCCAGCAACGCCGTTTCATAGGGACCCAATCCGGTCATTTGAGTGAAAATCTGAGGCAAGGTAGAAATCAGCCCCCCTGCCAGTGCCAGCGGAAAGGTCTTCGCCACGCTGGCCTTGAAGAGCTGAATGCCGTTGTCGAGCACACCACCAATGCTGAGAGGTTCTGAGGGTCGCTGGTACATGGGTCGATCTCCGTTCGAGCAGGCGTGACTGCTCGATCATAGGTCAACTGGTTGAACTCGGCTATCGGACAGAATCGTCAGTTGCGCGCAGCTGCGCGGACCGCTTCGAGCTCATAGCCCGCGTGCAGGAGCTGATCTTCGGCCAGTTGTTCAACCTCGGCCATCGAGAACCAGCGCAGCTCGACCAGCTCGTTGTCGTCCCAGTCGAACTCGTGGATTTCGGTTTCAGCGGCGTACACCATGTGAGCGGCGCGCTTGTAGTCAAACCGGCCGATGGGCGTCAGTGCACCAACGTGGAAATTAAGCTCTTCGAAGAGTTCGCGACGCACGGCTGCCTCTGGCTTCTCTCCCCATTCGACGCCGCCACCCGGAAGCCCCCAGCGCCGTGGTGTCTTGCGCCAGAAACTGGAATGCACGGCGAGCAGAAAGTGGCCGTTACGATGCAGGACACAGCGGGCGGTCTTGTAGCGCGTCATCAAGCTGATGGTGGATGTTGATGTGATGTTTCTATTGTAGCCCCTTCGACCTGCAGGCGCCTGAACAGGGCAGCGAGATCTGTCAGGGCGTGGAAAAAGTCACACCTTCAACGGTGACCAGTGCTCGGGCGGCAGCCAGGCCCTGGTAGGCCGGTCTTATTAGGGAGAGGCTGGTGTCGGTGCTGTCAAAGACAACACCGATTGCGCCGTGCTCAGGATCGCCCGTGTCACCGGCAATGAATGCAGGCCCACCACCCGGCGCGGTACTTTGCTCCCCGGCCAGTGTGTCGATCCACGCAGTGGTGGACAACGGCAGCGCGGAAGGTCGATCAAGCGTGACGCGTGTGCGGTCGTTGATCAGCACCTGGTGTGCCTCGCGCACGGCCTGATCGTAGTGGTGCAGGAGCTTTGCCGCCTGAGCGGTTCCGGTGTACGAGCCGTACAGGGGCAGGGCGAGCGCCGCGAGCAGGGCGATGACTGCGACGATAATCATCAATTCGATCAGGGTGTAACCGGTCTGCCGAGATTTCCTGAACACTTCATCTGGATCCGAGTGCACGTTTATCCAGCAGGCTACACGCAACACCTGGCGAGACCTGTGGGATATCGTCCATCCGTCATGTCAGCAATCAGGCGCATGCGCACCAATTGTTCTCGTGCCAACGAATGAGTCAAGGCACACCTGAATCTGCTGCAACTGTGGGAATAAATATCCGTTTGTCGGTCACGAAGTGGATGGCTAAGGTCCTCCTCCGGACCGAACAGACGAGGTACTCCCATGCAAGCGCTCCACTATCTCGGCAAACACCAACTGCGTTGGCAGGAAGTGAGCGACGCGACCCTTGTTGAGGGCACCGACGCCATCGTGCGGCCGTTGGCAGTTGCTGGCTGTGATCTCGATCGGTCTATCGTTGGGGGTACGGCACCATTCAAACCACCTTTTGTACTCGGCCACGAATTTACCGGTGAGGTCATAGCCTGCGGCGATCAGGTTCGGGAGATAGCTGTCGGTGACCGCGTGCTGGCTTCATTTCAGCCAAGCTGCGGTGGCTGCCGACCGTGTCACCATGGGCACAGCGCTGCGTGCTCGGTGGTCGCACCAACATCGATGTACGGCATTGGTGAGTCAGCCGGTCAATGGTCGGGAGCGTTTGCCGATGCCGTGCGTGTGCCGTGGGCGGACTTCAACCTGCGTCGCCTGCCGGCAGGTGTGTCGCCGGTGGCCGCCGCGTCTGCCAGTGACAACTTTGCGGACGGATTGCGTGGTGTCGACGATGAACTCGTTCGGCGGCCCGGTGGGAGCGTGCTGATTGCAGGCTCAGGCAGCATCCCGTTATACGCGGTCGCTGCTGCGAAGTTTCTCGGAGCAGGGCGAATCAGCTTTGCCAGTACCAACTCGCGCGCGCTCGGCATCGCCGAGCGACTCGGTGCCGAGTGTATTCACGTCGACACCTGGCCACGCCGATTTGCGACGCATGACATCACCATGGACTGTACCCAACGACCGGAAGGCCTCGCAGCGCTGATGCGTTCGACAGCGCCGTTCGGTCTGTGTACGAGTGCTTCGATCTACTTCGGACCGAGCACCCCGATTCCGTTGGGCGACGCTTACATGAAAGGGATCAGGTTCTACACCGGGCGGGTGAACAGCGCGGCGCAACTCGATCGTGTACTTGGTCTGATCTCGGCTGGCCTTGATCCACTTGTGATCGAGCCCGTGATCTATCCGTGGGCGCAAATCGAGAAGGGATTTCTGGAAGCGCCAGAAGGCGCCAAGCTGATTTTTGTCCGATGAGCGCAGTCCGCGTCAAGCTCTCGATAGAGCGGATCAGACGAGGATCGACTTGAGCCACTCGTGCAGGCGGGGTATGTCGCGGTTGTGTTCGTTGTGCAACCCATAAACCAGGTACGCACGTTGTTTGATGCTGGTTTTCAAAGAGGCAATCATCTGCACGCGTTGGGCGGTCAGCCAGGGGCGCATGAATGGCAGGATGCCAAGACAGATGCCGGTGCCCTGTACAACCGCCAAAGCAGCTGCGTGATAGCTGTCGGTTTCGAGAACTACCCTGGTTGGCACGTCCTGTAGACCCTGACCGTCGGCCCAGGTTTTCCAGCCATCAAACGGCCCAAGTACGCGGATCAGCGGTGATGCCAGCACATCCGCAGCGGTTTTGATCTGTGTAATACCCGGAGCGGTGATCGGCACGAGTTCAAGGTGAGCCAGTTCGAGTGAAAGACAGCCCGGAAAGTCTCCGTCGCCGTACCGGATCAGTACATCGAGTCGATTTGCCGGGACCGGATCGAGCAGTGAATCGAGCCCTGTTTCATTTCGCAGTGTCAGCGCGGTACCTTCCAGGACGCGTTGCAGTTCGTCGAACTGCGGCACGATGATCTCGTTGGCAACAAACGGAAAGCAGCCGATGCGCAGACGACGAGGTTGGTCGGCAGATTCGAAGTTGCTGCCGCGCAACATCTCGAAAGCTTGCTTCAGCGTACGGAAGTACTGTTCACCTTCCGCTGTGAGTGTGACCCCTCGTCCGTGTTTGGCGAAGAGGGGTGTACCCAGGCGTGCTTCCAGATCACGCACCTGGTGACTGATGGTGGACGGTGTTACCGAAAGCTCCTCTGAAGCCGCCTTCAGACTGCCGAGTCGTGCAGCAGCCTAGCCCGCACTATTCATGAAGGAACGTAACGAGGGCACCGAGAGTAGTGAAAACGCAGGGTGGCGCGGACTGAAGCGCGCGCAGGCGTGCTGTACAGCACGTCGAGCACGCGGAGGGAGCACGCCCTGTGATTTCGCTGCTATCGGCGTCCGCAGTAGGTCATTCATGAATAGTGCGGGCTACAAAGCGCGTAACCAGGTGAGAGGCGGTGTGGTCGGTGGTTGGGTCAAGTTGAAAACCAGCGCAGTGCGGTTGGAGAATCCCATAGCACCGGTCGCCATCCCCATCCGGAACCTGTGACGATACCGATGAGGGGAGCGGTCATTTCCTGCCTGTCGAAGGACCACGTGTGGCTGAGATCCCCGGTTGGTCGCAGGTGTTCATCCAGGACGACACCGAACACCGTTTGCCGTTCGATCTGGAAGAATGTGATGCCAGTCATGAACGCCCAATCGAGTGATGCCTCGCCCGCGCCGACAGATCCATCGTATCGGCTCGCATACTCACTGACGAAGACGGAATGCGAATCCTGGTCGACTCGCAAAACCAGTTTGTGCACGCGTGTTGTGGCATGCAGGCGTGTGTGGTCGATCCATCGCTCGTCTCCAAAGCGCCATGACACGACGATTTCATCAGGACTTCGTCCTGACTCAATGGTCATGGGCAGGTCGGTACTGTTCAATTGCAGCAATCGCGAACGCAGAACCGAACCGTCAGCAGCGATGGGGGTGCGCGCCGGAACCGCTGATGCCCAGGCTGCACCTTTGACGAACACGATTGCGACGAAGAGGGTGTACGATGCGAGTAACACGACCGCGCTGGGCCAGGTCAGGCCCAACGGAGGTCCACCAGCGGCAACCCGTGCCTGCTCGGCGGACATGCCTCGGGTGGCGTGGTAGAACGTGCTGCTGAGGACGTTGCGATTGAGAGCCTGTTGATCTGGTCCGGTCCAGACACCCAGATGTCGGCCAGTGCGGTGGACAAAAATCTCTTCACCAGTGACGCGGGTCGCGGTGAACCCGGTATCGGTATAACCGGAAGCCGTGCCGGCAAGACCACTGAGTGCCAGGTAATCGAGCACGGCCGCTTCGGCGGCTTCATCATCGTTGAAAGCAGCGATGATCGTGGTGCGACCGTCGGCGAGAATGGCGAATCGTGCCCAGCGTGGCTTGACGGATGATGGATCGAACATTCGGGAGACATCGCTGATCATCGCATCAGTGGCATCCGAGCCGAAGTAACGCATCGTGGTCTCGGGTGTGTTCGGTGCATTCGTCACAGATGTCCACCAGGTTTCCGATTCGGCCTTGCCCGGTGGAGCGGAGACCTTCTGTAATGCAACATGCAGATGATAGGAAAACTGCGGGAGCACGATCAGATCGAAGATCATCGCGAACCACCCCTTTCTTTCACAGACAGGCATGGGGCGCACTGAAAGACCCTGCCGTGCCCATTGCTATCGCCGCCGCAGTCGAGACCAGCCCGCCGATCACCAGCAGCGCCAGGGTCACCGCCACACCGGGATTGCCAGTCAAGAAGGACATCGGGGGCATCGTGTGTGTTTTCCTGTTATCTGGAAAACCAGCCGCGGCGCGGAGTCACGGCATCAAGTGTTTCCAGGATGCCGCGGTATTTGCCGGTGCTCCATTTGACCTGGTCGTGACGAAAGCGAGCCATGTCGTAGGGTCGTGTGCCGACAACGAATTCATGCATGGGATCTTCAAAGGAATCAGACCGGTCTTCATTGATGCGAAATGCTGCTGTCGATTGTGCAGCGGGATCCGCGCCGTTAGCGAGTAACCACGCGACCTTTTCATCATTGGGTTGCAGCGCCGCGTGATGCAAGGCGGTGAGGCCGTACCGGTCACGCGCGTCCACGCCTTCAACAAGCAGGCGTGGGTCGCTGAGCATGCTGGTGTGCAGGGGCAGGCAACCGTCCTTGTCGCGCGCATGGAGGTCGGCGCCCGCGGCGATCAGCTGATCAATCGCTTCGAGAGATGTGTTGTGCAACGGCGTTCTCCCGTCATTTCGCTGCGCGTTCACATTCGCCCCACGCGTAAGCAGCAGTTGCACACACTCCGCGCAGCCGTAGCCTGCCGCCCAGTGTAGTGGTGTCAGTCCGTGATGGTCCATTGCGTCGACTTTCAGTCCGACGTCCAGCAGTACGGTCATCAAGGCCAGTCGATTTTCTGTCCACAGGTATGACGTAGCTGAGTGGAGCAGCGTTTCATCACGTGAGCCCCTTGGTAGAGGTCCATCGGCTTGCTGGAGAAGGGCAGTCAGCCGAATTGCATCACCCGCTTTGAGGGCGTCTCTGAATTCCGAGAGCTCGTCGGCGCCTGAGTTCATCGACAATGCTCCGATGATGAGAAACCACAGGATCTTCACGGGTGACTGCCACGAAGAACATGCAGACGAGCAGTCAAAGCGCGGAACCGCTGCGCGTGCACCGGTTTCCTTCGCCCAAACCAAGACACCGCTTGGCTACTCTTCGCGAGTGCAGTCCACGTAGTAACGTCGTTGGCCAGGTACCGAGTCATCTTCAACCAGACCGTGCACATCCGTATCAAAACCGGGAAATGCCTCGTTGAACCGGCGCGTAAAGCGCAGGTAGTCAACGATCTTTCGGTTGAAGCGCTCGCCTGGAATCAGCAGCGGGATGCCAGGCGGATAGGGCGTCAGCAGCGAGGTGGCGACACGCCCTTCGAGCTTGTCGATATCCACGCGCTCCGTCTTGCGGTGTGCGATGTACGCGTAGGCATCACTGGGCTTCATCGCCGGCTGCAGGTCCGACAGATACATCTCGGTGACCATGCGGGCAATGTCAACTTCAGCATACATGTCGTGAATCGACTGGCAGAGGTCACGCAGCCCCATGCGTTCGTAACGTGGGTGCGCCGCGCAGAATTCGGGTAGCACCCGCCACATGGAGGCATTGCGGTCGTAGTCATCCTTGAATTGCTGCAGAGCGGTCAGCAGGGTGTTCCATCGACCTTTGGTGATGCCGATCGTGAACATGATGAAAAACGAGTAGAGACCGGTCTTTTCGACGACCACACCGTGCTCTGCAAGGAATTTGGTGACGATACTGGCCGGAATGCCGGTTGCTCCGAACTTGCCGGACATGTCGAGCCCGGGCGTGATGATCGTGCACTTGATCGGGTCCAGCAGATTGAATCCGTCTGCCAGATCGCCAAAGCCGTGCCACTTTTCGCCGGCCTTCAGCACCCAGTCAGCACTGACGCCAACGCCTTCATCCACTAGCTCATCCGGCCCCCAGACCGTGAACCACCATTCCCCCTCACCAAACTCGTTGTCGACCTTGCGCATGGCGCGACGAAAATCCATCGACTCCTGGATGCTCTCGTGGACCAGTGCCGGTCCGCCGGGTGCTTCCATCATGGCGGCTGCGACGTCGCAGCTGGCGATGATCGCGTACTGCGGGCTGGTGCTGGTATGCATCAGGTACGCTTCGTTGAAGAGGTGGCGGTCGAGTTTGCGATCGGTGGCGTCTTGCACCAGAACCTGACTGGCCTGACTGATACCCGCCAGCAACTTGTGGGTGCTCTGCGTCACGAACACCAGCTGGTCCTTTGGTCGAGCGCGATTCTTGCCCATGGCGTGGAACGTGCCATAAAAACGGTGGAACGCGGCATGGGGCAACCAGGCTTCATCGAAGTGCAGGGTGTCGACGTAACCATCGAGCGTGTGTTTGATGGTCTCCGTGTTGTAGAGCACGCCGTCATAGGTGCTCTGCGTCAACGTCAGAATGCGTGGCTTCACCCCTGCCGGGTCGACGCCAGCCAGTAGCGGGTTCGCTGCGATCTTGCGACGAATGCAGTCGGGCGAGAATTCACTTTCCGGGATAGGCCCGATGATGCCGTAGTGATTGCGGGTAGGGGTGAGGAACACCGGCACGGCACCCGTCATGATGATGCTGTGCAGGATGCTCTTGTGGCAGTTGCGGTCCACCACCACCACGTCGCCGGGCGCCACCGTGTGGTGCCACACCATCTTGTTGCTGGTGCTGGTGCCGTTGGTGACAAAAAAGCAGTGGTCGGCGTTGAAGATGCGGGCGGCGTTTCGTTCGCTCTGGGCGACGGGACCGGTATGGTCCAGCAGTTGACCCAGTTCCTCGACGCTGTTGCAGACGTCGGCGCGCAACATGTTTTCGCCAAAGAACTGGTGGAACATCTGGCCGACAGGACTTTTCAGGAAGGCGACGCCACCGCTGTGGCCGGGACAGTGCCAGGAGTACGAACCGTCCTGCGCATAGTCCATCAGGGCCTTGAAAAAGGGCGGTGCCAGCCCGTCCAGGTAACTCTTGGCCTCGCGGATGATATGGCGGGCCACGAACTCGGGGGTGTCCTCGAACATGTGGATGAAACCATGCAGCTCGCGCAGGATGTCGTTGGGGATGTGCTGGCTGGTGCGCGTTTCGCCATAGATGTAGATCGGAATGTCGGCGTTCTTGAAACGGATTTCTTCAATGAATTTGCGCAGGTTGAGCACCGCCGGGTCCAGTTCCGGACCGGGCGTGAACTCTTCATCATCGATGCTGAGGATGAATGCGCTGGCCCGGCTTTGCTGCTGGGCAAACTGACTCAGGTCGCCGTAGCTGGTGGCACCCAGCACTTCGAAGCCTTCTTTTTCGAAGGCTTCCGCCAGGGCGCGAATCCCCAGGCCTGAGGTGTTCTCGGAGCGGAAGTCTTCATCAATGATGACGATGGGAAAACGAAATCGCAGCATCGGCCGGGTCCATGGTTGAGGGGTGGATCAGGACAGGGTTGGTCAGGAGCGCACAGTGTAGGGATACCGCGGCTCCAAGCCAGTGAAGTTTTTTGTTTGTGGCGCCGGCATGGGTATGGGGAGGCGTGAGGGGTGGGGAGGCGATCGACGACGTGCTGTGCCCTTCCGTCTACTGCGGTGCCTCCAGGCGTACCTGCTCAACCACGTCACGTACTGCATCGATCACGGCCTGTGGCTGGTCGAACTGGATGTAGTGTGCCGATCGCGGCACGACCTCGTGGCGGCTGCGTGTCGACCACGTCGCTTCTTCGTCGTGCAATGTGCGCCAGACGGCATCCAGGTGATCGCCTTGTTCCTGGGTCAATCCCATTTGCTGCAGATCGCTTGCAGATGTCTTTTCGCTTTTCGTGAGTACCACCAGCGGACGATCACCGAGGTTGCGCGTCTCCTCCGGGATGGTCATGGTGTCTTCGAGACCCGCCATTTCCCGGGCCAGTGCGCTGAGCGACGTGGGGAACCAGGCCGCGCTCGGCGCCTGCATTGCGGGTGGTGCTGTGGGCGGCGCCGTGGGTTCGTTGCGAGTTACGGCGCGCACCAGACCGGTCCACACGATCGCTGCGGCAAAAC
>CAMDVY010000098.1 GCA_945878745.1 Klebsiella pneumoniae
ACATATCCGGATCATAGTGAATCAACGAACTGAATGCAGTCTGAATCCGGCTATAATCACGTCGCCATGGATGAAACCGTACTCGACACCAAAGGGCTGACCTGCCCCATGCCGCTGCTCAAGGCCAAGCAGGCGCTCAATGCACTTGCACCCGCAGCGTTGTTGCGGGTTTATGCGACTGATCCAGGTTCAGTGCGTGACTTCATGGTGTTTTCACGACAGAGCGGCCATGAGCTGCTGGAATCGAGCGAGCAGGATGGAGTGTTCAGTTATCTCCTGAAGAAGAAGTCCTGAATCATCGCTGACGGACTGGCACTGACTGTGTTTTTCCACACTTCCAAAAACATCGGTGTAGCGGCGCATCTCACCGGTGGAGCTTGGCACGGTCCCGCTGTTACCATGCGCGCACTTTTGCAACTGGACTGATGGCATGTTGAGGGGAAGCATTGTCGCCCTGGTGACACCCATGCACGCCTCTGGTGATGTGGACTGGCAGGCGCTGGAGCGTCTCATTCACTGGCACCTGGAACAGGGTACCCACGGTATCGTGCCCATGGGCACGACTGGCGAAAGTGCGACGCTTGATACGGATGAACACCTGAAGGTCATTCGCAGGACGGTGGAAATTGTGGCTGGTGCCGTGCCGGTGGTCGCCGGCACCGGGAGCAATTCGACCAGTGAAGCCATCCATCAGACGCAGCAGGCAGCGCGAGATGGCGCGGATGCCTGTCTGCTGGTGACGCCGTATTACAACAAACCGACTCAGGAAGGTCTGTACCAGCATTACAAGGCCATCGCCGCGGCCTGTGAGGTACCCATTGTCCTCTACAACGTGCCGCCGCGAACGGCGTGCGACATGAAGGCCGAAACGGTAGGCCGGCTGGCGCAGATTCCGGGCATCATCGGCATCAAGGAAGCGTGTGGCAATCCGGAGCGGATTGCTGAAATCCGCAAGCTTGTGCCTGAAGAGTTCATCATGTTATCTGGCGAAGATGCTCAGACCCTGCGCATGCTGGAGCTGGGCGCGGTTGGAACGATCTCGGTAACTGCCAACGTATTGCCCAGGAAAATGGCTGAGTTCTGTGATGCGTGGGCAGCCGGCGACCGCAAGCTGGCCGCCGATCTGGATCGCGCACTTCAACCCATCCACGAGATACTGTTCGTGGAGACGTCGCCCATGCCGACCAAGTGGGCGCTCTACGAGATGGGCATGATGGATCGTGGTATCCGGCTGCCGCTGGTAGAACTTTCAGACCAGCACAAGCCCGAACTCAGGGCCCGCCTTCGCACTGCCGGTGCGCTCAAGTAACACCAACGATCAAACCCTCATGAACCCAGCCAGGCAGGTAATACAGACGATGTTGCGGAAGATCCTCCTTAAGTCGGTTGTGGGAGCGGTAGTGGTGGTCGGTGGTTGTGGCTGGATGAATGATGACAAGGGACTCTTTGTCGATCGTCGTGATGACTACGTGAAGGCAAGGCAGTTACCTCCTCTCGAAATTCCTGAGGACTTGCGTGCTGAGCCGATGGAGGATCCATTTCCGATCCCGCCGGTTCCGACTCAGCCCAATGCTGCTTATTTCGTCGAGCGTGCGCCCCTGCCTGAAGCGATCTATACCAGCGACAACCGGGGTGAAGTTCGTATTCAACGACTGTCACAGCGTCGCTGGCTGGCGATCCCCGAGTCACCCACGACCGTGTGGCCGAAGGTGAAGCAGTTCCTCGCCGAAAATCGCATGGCGGTGACCTATGAGGAGCCAGCCGAAGGGCGCATCGATACCGACTGGTTTGAGGTGGCGCCGGTTGAAGAGCAGAAATACCGTGATGTCGTCCGATTGGTATTGCAGGAGAAACGACAGGCCGAAGGGTTGAAGACCGGCAAGGAGCGCCTTCGTCTGCGCCTGGAAGGGGGGTTGCAGGATCAGAGCAGCGAGATCCACCTGCGAGAAGAGAACGATAGCCGGGGTGTAGCCTCTGAAGCTGGCCTTGCCTCGCTGGCCAAGGTGACGTCGACGTTATCGTCAGCAGAAGATGAATTGCTGAAAGAACTCGGTGCCTACATTGCGGCGCGGGTTTCCGAACAGACCGTTTCGCGCGTCGCCTCCAATATTCTCGGCGTGAACAAAGCGCAGATGGATCGAGGTGCGGATGGCAGCCCCGTGCTTCGGCTTCGCCTTGATTTCGAACGGGCCTGGGCAGCGGTCAACAAGGCGCTCGAAAATGGTGGTGTCGAAGTGACCAACAACGACAGCGCCACCGGCACCTACGAAATTCGCGTCACTGATGCCGTGTTTGCCGTTGAAAAACCTGGTTTTTTCAAGCGCATGATCTCCTTTGGCAGCAACAAGCCCCAGAGTCTGAAGCTTCAGCTCGAAGGCAATGGTGAAGAATTCTCCGTCCTCGTGCAGGACGAGAATGGCCAACCTGCGGACAAGGACCTCGCTCAACAGGTGCTGGCACTGATTCGGGAATTCGCGGTTTGATTGGTCTGGCGTCACTGGGCAGTGGCAGCCGGGGTAACGGCACCCTGGTTCGATTCGGTCGCACATTGCTCCTGATCGATTGTGGATTCACAGTCAAACAGGCCGAGGCGCGGCTGGCGCGGCTGGGCGTGAGACCCGGAGAAATTTCAGCCGTGCTGGTGACGCATGAACACGCAGACCATGCTTCCGGTGTGCCTGCCTTTGCCCACAAATATGCGATTCCGGTGCACGCATCCTACGGCACCCTGTCCAGTCGCCAGTATTCGCTGACCGGCCAGCCGTTTGATGGTGATGTGCCGTTCCTGATCGATGACGTGACCGTCAATCCGGTGCGAGTGCCCCATGATGCACGCGAGCCGACGCAGTTCGTGTTGTCACAGGGGGCGATCAAGATTGGTGTGTTGTCCGACCTTGGGTGCGTTACCCCTCACGTTGTCGAACAGTATCTAGGCACCGATCTGCTCATGCTGGAAGCCAATCACGATGTCGGTCAGCTGGACGGTGGACGCTACCCGCCCACCCTCAAACGACGAATCCGCTCCGACCTGGGGCACCTCTCCAACCATCAGTCTGCTGAATTGCTCGACGCACTCGCTCACGCGCGGCTCGATGTGGTGATTGGTCATGTCAGCGAAGAAAACAGTGGTCGAGCACGGCTGGATCATGTGTTCGCGCCGTTTCAGGAACGGGTCCGGACCATGCAGGTCGCTACCCAGTCCACCGGCATGCCCTGGATCATGTTGAGCGGTGAGGCGCCGCAGAGTGTTGAAGGTAAGAGCGTTGAAGGTAAGAGTGTCGAAGGTCAACCAGCGGCCACCGCATTCGCGTTCTGAGATTTGGCATTTACTGAAGCTAAGTGCCGCAGATTTTCTTACTATTTCTACTTTACACAGGCACGGCTTAAGTCATGGAACTTGGTAACAGCAACATTTTTGAAGTCACTCCCCAGAACATCCAGAAGGATGTTGCCGAGCGATCGCGCACGATGCCGGTGCTGCTGCTGTTCTGGGCGGCACAGGTGCTGCCGTCGGTGACTGCGAAGAAGTCGCTGGAAAGCATGATGCCTGCCTATAACGGCAAGGCTGCGCTGGCGCTGGTTGATGTGGCGCGAGATCAATCATTGGCACAGCAGCTGCGGGTGCAGAGCCTGCCGGCGATACGAGTGTTGCAGAACGGTCAGGTGGCCGAACAGCTCGATGGGCCACAGAGTGATCGGGTATACAGACAACTGCTGGATCAGCTGACCATGTCCAGCGGCGACATGCTGCGTGCTTCACTGGCTGAGGTACTGGCAGCTCGGGACTTCGCCACTGCATTGGCCATTCTGCAGGAGTCGATCCAGCAGGAACCGAATAATCCGGTGTTTCGTGTTGAACTTGCTGACGTGCTGGTCCGCAGCGGGCAGCTGGATGAAGCCCGCAAGGCGCTGGCGACAGTGCCTGACGATGCCCCGGACCGGAAACGACCGTTGATCCGGCTGGAGTTCTGGGAGGAGGTTGCGGGCATGGCTACGCTGGACCAGTTGCTGGCAGCAGTCACTGACAACCCGGCTGATCTCGAGGCCAGATACGCGTTGTGTGTGCGGCAGGCCGTGCTCGAAGATTACGAAGCCGCCCTCGAACTGGCGCTCGACCTGTTGCGCCAGGATCGAACGTTTCGCGAAGATATCGGTCGGTTGACGATGATTCGAATCTTCGACCTGTTGGGTAAAGGCGCACCGCTGGCAGCAACCTACCGGCGGCGCATGTTCAACTTTCTGCATTGATCCGGGCAGTGTCCCCGGGTTCAGGCGCCGCTTTGCTCCCGACCCCGCGCCTGTATGGCGGCGCGTCGGGCTGCCACCTTTTCCGCTCTCACTTCCTTGCGGCCGTGGGCTTTGCTGGCTTCATCTTCCAGGCGTAGCCCTTCAGCGAGTGTCGAGTTCCAGCCAGCGTCGATCAGCCGTTTGATTTCTCCACGTGTGACTGGCTCCGTGGTGAGGATGTCTCGCGCCAGCGCGATGCACGTTGGCAGCAGGTCGGCGGCGGGAACCACACGATTGACCAGACCCCATGCACAGGCCGTCTGTGCGTCGAGATAGTTGCCGGTCAAGCTCAGTTCTTTTGCCCGGTTTGCGCCAATCAGGCGGGGTAGCCGTTGTGACAGCCCCCAGCCTGGCACGACACCAACACGACCATGGGTATCCGCGAACCGGGCTTCCGGGGACGCAATGAGGAAGTCACACATCAGCGCCAGTTCGAAGCCGCCGGTGATCGCAAAACCGTTCACCGCACCGATGATGGGTTTGGGCATATCCCGAAGTGCCGCCGCGATATCGATGCTGGCACGAGTTGCATCGGCGGGCTTTTCGCCGCCGAGTTCCTTGAGATCCAGGCCGACGGTAAAGGCGCGCCCGGCGCCGGTGAGGATGATCACCTCGGTTTGTTCATCGTGGCGCAGTTGAATGAAGGTCTCGCTGATGGCCGCTCGCAGGCCGCTGGACAGCGCATTCAGTGCGGTCGGGCGATTGAGCGTGACAACGGTGATACCGTTCAGATGTTCGGTAAGGACCAGCGCTTCAGGGTTTGACATATTTGCTCTTGGGTTACTCTTGCGTTGCATCGAGGAGGTTTGCGACAGGGTAGCGAGCACGCTCTGAGTGTGCCAGTCTGATGGCGCGAGTTACCCCAAGACGGATGACGTGATCAATGACCTGGCACATGGTGGAGCAGTACGGGCAACCGTCACCTGTGGAATGCTTGCGCGAACGGCTGGGCGAAGCAGCGGTGAACCTTTGCGCCTTGTCTGTCGATGCCGAGCTGACGGATTTGCAGAAGACGGATGGAGCGATCCACTGTCTTTCCCGGGTGACGGCGCTGAGTTATCTGCTGCGCAGTGGCTGGCCCAAAACCACATACCGAGCCTTTCGCGACCCCTTGCTCGAGCACCTGAATGATCTTGACCGGGTTCGTGCGGCACGGATTATCGAAGTGACCCTGGGGGAACATGCCCCCGAAGATTGGGAGTTGAGCCTGGCGTTGCCAAAAGCCGGTACCTGGCTGGATGCAGCGTTGCCCGACTTGCTGGTTGGATTGATGACGCCTGGCAACGAAGCGGTGGCCACAGCGCTGTCGACGCTGGTCAGTCACTGCCTTGAATCAAGGACATGGCTTGATGCCGATGGGCCTAGCCCTTCCGGAGCGCGGCTGGCGAAGTTGTTGCGTCAAGGGCGTCGAATGCAGGTGTCGCTTGAACTTTTGTCGTCTGGACTGTCAGAGGAATGGCAGACGCTGCGCCCGGTGCTGGTCGCCTGGGTGGATTGCCTCGAACGCTGGACACAAGTCAGGCGAGTTGCCCGAACAGTCCGACAAAGTGGTTCGAAAAAGTCCCGGGCGAGACTACGGCGTTCGGAGCGCCGCCTGGCTGCGCAGACGCTCGCGGCAACTGCTGCGTTACAATTGCAGCCACGAGGGCCCTTGGTGATTGACTGGTTCCAGGTGGTCCAGGATTGTCTTGGGCGTCATGAGCGCGTTGAAACTCAAACGCAAGACATCTGAAAATTTGTGGAGAAAGTGATGTTGAGACTCCTGGCCCTGGCGACGCTGATCTGCTTCAGCAGCGTTGTCGCACCCTGTGCTGAAGCGGCAGAACCATCGTGGGGGCCGGCGATTGGTACCCGGGTTGACATTGGCGCTCTGGATGACGCCGGTCGTGAACGCACGCTTGCAGATCTCTCAGGCGAAAAGGGGTTGTTGCTGTTCCTCAATCGTTCCGCGGATTGGTGACCCTTCTGCAAGCGCCAGTTGGTCCAACTGGAAAGTGAGAGAAGCAAATTCGAAGCGCTTGGGGTCAATGTCGCCGGCATGACCTATGACAGTGTCGAAATCCTGAGGGCCTTCAAGGCGCAGGCACAGCTCGGTTACCCGCTCTTGCATGATGCGCAGGCAAAGCATGTGAATTTGCTGGGTGTGCGCAACACGGAATATGCGGAAGGGCACATGGCCTATGGCGTCCCGCATCCGGGCATCCTGTACCTGCGTCCAAATGGTGAAGTGGTCCTGTCCTTTGCGGTACCTGGATACCGACAGCGTCCACCCATTGAGGACGTGCTGACAGCCGTTGCCGCGAGCGTGAACAAATAAGCTGGAAGAGAGGCACCAACCGACGGCTATGGCACAATGCCCGGCCGTCGGGGGTGCCATTGTTGAAAGAGCGGCAACCGTAACGGGTTCAAACAAGAGGTTTGGTGAAGTGTTGTCGGACGAAGTGTTTTTGAACAAAGCGTATTTGAAACGGATGACTCGGATCCGCTCGCTGCTGCGCAGGGGTTGCGAAGGCGCCGACGCAGGCGGACCCTGTTTGATCAGCATCGATCCTGTCTGCTGAATCATGTTTTGTCCCCGTCTCCAGACCTGGTACAGGGCAGCGTTTCTGCTGCTCATGGCTCTCATGCTTCCTGCCTGTTCCACCATCATCACGGGTGCGTCACAGGGTTTCACCACCAACCTGGCCAGCGCCATTCTGGACAGCGATGACCTGGAACTGGTTCGTGATGGCGCACCGGCCTATCTCCTGTTGATTGATGGTCTGTTGTCCGGCAGCCCCGACGATGCCGGACTGCTCAGTACCGCAGCCCGATTGAACTCTGCATACGCGGGTGCCTTTGTCGAGGAAGGCGCGCGCGCGCGCCGTATGCACGACAAGGCGCTGAACATGTCGCGCCGCGCGGTGTGCGAAGAAATCAAGGATGGTTGCGATCTGGAAACCATCGACTTCAAGGTCTTTGAGGCCTGGTTGGCGGCGCGCAAGGCGAAGGATGTGCCACTGCTGTACGGCCTCGGTTCAACCTGGACGGGCTGGATGCAGATCCACAGCGATGACTTCAATGCGATTGCACAACTGGCGCGTGTCAAAGTGCTGATGCAGCGCATTGCAGAGCTGGATGAGACCATCGATCACGGCGGTGTGCATCTGTACCTTGGTGTGTTTGAAACATTGTTTCCGCCTGCCATGGGTGGCCGTCCCGAAGTAGGACGACAGCACTTCGAACGTGCCATCGAATTGAGTCAGAACCGACATCTGCTGACGAAGGTGATGTTTGCAGAGAGTTATGCGCGGCTCGTGTTTGATCGCGAGTTGCACGATCGGCTGCTGGCCGAAGTGATTGCCGCAGATCCCAAGGTGCCGGGTCTGACATTGATCAACACAGTCGCCCAGGTTCGGGCGCGAAAACTCATGGAATCCGCAGATGAATATTTCTAGGGATACTCTGAACAAGTCGCTCCTGCGACTTTGGATTACTTTCAGTGGTGGTCGAGGCTCGCATACGCCTGACGAGGCAACTCCCCGCTCGAGGTCGCTACAACGCAGCCTGGCAAAACAGTTGGCAGGGCTGTGGTGCGTCATCATGACGCTCTTGTTCGCCCAGCCTGCGTTCGCGGTAACGACACTGAAGATTGCAACGGTGTCGCCGGATGGGTCGGTGTGGATGAAACGTCTGCGGGTAGCGGGCACGGTCATCAGCGAAAAGTCTGCGGGACGGGTGACACTCAAGTTTTACCCCGGTGGTGTCATGGGTGACGATAAATCGGTACTGCGCAAGATCCGCGCCAATCAACTGCACGGCGCCGTGTTTACCTCCGGTGGCCTGGTGGGTGTGGATCCGGACTTCCAGCTGTACAGCCTGCCACTGGTCTTTGCTTCTGCGGAAGAAGCGGCCGCGGTTCGAGTAACGTTTGATGATCGATTGATTGCCGGTTTGCGTAACAAGGGTTATGAAGGGTTTGGTGTCGCCGAGATCGGTTTTGCCTATGTCCTGGCTCAGGAACCGGTACACAGTGCGGCAGATGTTCGATCGCGCAAGGTGTGGACTCCCGATAACGATCCCGGTGCAACCCGGTTGCTTAACAGTTTTGGCATCAACGGCATTCCGCTATCCATCGCAGATGTGCTGACTGGATTACAGACCGGGCTGATCAATACCATCGCTGCGCCACCAGTGGGTGCGATAGCGTTGCAGTGGTACACGCAGGTCAAGTACGCCATGGACATGCCGCTCATGTACATCTACGGCACGCTGGCGATCAGCGGGCGCACCTTTGGCAAACTGTCTGCAGAAGATCAACAGATCGTGCGCGATGAGCTGCGTCAGGCGGTCACTGATGTGGATGGTCTGGCTCGCAAGGACCATGCAGGTGCCATCGCCGCGATGACCACACAGGGTGTGCAGTGGTCCAAGCCATCGCCGGAGCAACTGGCTGAGTGGCGATCATTGGCGAAAACGGCAAATGACCGATATGCGGCAGAAGGATTCATCAACGCTGATCTGTACCGTGACTTCATGGCTGCACTAGACAGTCAACGCGCCAAATAGATCATTTACATGCGTCTGTTGCGAGGAATTGAATCC
>CAMDVY010000099.1 GCA_945878745.1 Klebsiella pneumoniae
ATTGATTGAATCTGCCAACTTCATTGGTGATGGCGTTACAGTTTGATTTCTGCTGTTATCCCTGCTCTATCCGCGCTCAATCGTTTCGAAGCTCTGAACACCCCTGCGCACCATGTTTTGTTGCGAGATTATTGTCTAATCAAGGCTAAACGAAGGCCTGATTAACCGTGACCAGACGATAGTCGGTAAAGTTGCCGACGCACAACCCGTGGCCGCGGCAGGCAGCGGTCTCATCGAAGGAGCGATCTCCCGATCGCGATTTCGATGATCCCAACCATCGCGGTCACGAGACCGGTCCTACCACCAAGAGGACAACAGGATCGACAGTCCGGAGACCGCCCCCACAAAAATCCAATCCGCTGCGGTTTGGCTGTCGCGCCTTCTGATTAACTGTAAAATCCCGGGCCATTGATCAAGAGACGCCCAGTGCGCTCGGGATCGTCAATCAAAACGAGGTCAAACATGGGATTTCTGTCCTTCCTGGTACTGCTGGTGATTGCCTACCTGCTCTGGCGCGTTACCGATCAATTGCCTGATCTCATCTTCCGTCTCAGCGAAATTCAGCGTGACGTAGCCGAACTGCGTCGTCAGATCACCGAATCTGCACCAAAGAGCGATTCGAACAATAGCTGACACCCTGTGCTCGATCTTCCCGACGACCCGCTCGGGCGTCTAGCCACTGATCGTGCGCGGGCCCGTGCGGCCAACGATCCCATGGCGGCCCTGTGTATGCTGGCAACGGTCGATGCGTTGGGCCAACCCCACGCCCGCACATTGGTGCTGCGCGATCTCGGCTCACGCCTTGCTCTGTTCATGAACACCACAAGCCCGAAATACGCGCAGTTGAGTTCGGGAAGAGCATCCATCTGCATCTACATGCCCAGTATTCAGGTCCAATATCGGGCCGTCGTTAGTCTGGTGCCGGTGGAACGCGAACTGATTGCCGAGAGTTGGCACCTGCGGCCGCGCATGCCAAAAGTTCTGGATTGGTTCTACACCGGCGTACAACCCCAAAGCACCGCAGTGGACTCGCGAGAATACCTGAAGTCCGTGCTCAGCAGCCTGGTGCTGCCGGACCCTCTGGTCGCACCAGAAACCGCGTCCGGGTTCTATCTTGAGCCACGAGAAATCGAACGACTGGATCTGGCCCAGCCGGACGGCCTGCATGACCGCACCTCCTGGAAGCTGTCAGGAACGACCTGGTCCATGGAGACCCGCGTTCCCTGATCAATCTAGATCCGCAGTGACAATCCCCACCAGATTCTTGAAACAGGTTTCTTTTGCCGTCGCCACGAAACCACGAATGAAGGGCGCATCTGCCTGGTCAGTGCGCACTGCGGCATACAGCGTTGGCCAGATGCCTTCTTCGCCGAGCGAACTGACAGAAACGTAGTGGCGCTCACGATACTCGTGCAATGCCCAGTTCGGCAGACACGTCACCCCTCGACCACTGGCCACCAGCTGAATCATGAGCGGTGTCAATTCAGCCGTGCGCACTCGCGCGGGTTCCACACCTGCGGGATCGAGAAATGACTTGAAGACGTCGAGGCGACTGCGGTCCACGGGATAAGTGATCAGCGTTTCACCGGCCAGTTCCTGCGGCTCAACCCACTCGCGACCTGCCAGTACATGGTTCTTGCCAACCGCAAGCTTGGCTTCATAACTGAACAGGGGAAGGTAAGTCAGATCGTCCTGCGCAACCGGGTCCGCAGTGATCACCAGATCAAGATCGCCCCTCGACAACGCCGGCAACGGGGCGAAGTGAAAACCACCGGCAACATCAAGCTCAACGTCCGGCCAGTTTTCCCGATAGGCATCAATTGCCGGCAGCAGCCATTCAAAACAGCTGTGGCACTCGATGGCCATCAGCATTCTTCCTGACTCTCCACCGGACAGGCGCGCCAGATCGATTTCCGCTCGATGGATCATCGGCAGGATATCGTCGGCGAGTTTTACCAATCGATGTCCAGCACTGGTGAATCGAACAGGCCGGGTCTTGCGGATGAAGAGCGCACAACCGAGACGGTCCTCGAGATCCTTCAACTGGTGGGACAAGGCCGATTGCGTAAGAAAAACCCGGTCCGAGGCTTCAACCAGGCTACCGGTATCGCGCAATGCGGCCATCGTCCGCAAGTGGCGCAGGTCAATCTGTGACATGAATACCACTCAAGATTACAGGCCTTATGGTTGCACAGGATTCAAGAAGTGACCAGTTCTCCCACAACGGGTGTGATGGTTGTTCAGCTTTCGTATGCCCCATTTATTTTGAGCACTGGTCGACGACAATAAACTGACGCTGCTGACTATCATTCCGGCATGCAGACAGCAGATGGCTTGCTTTGATGTTCAACCCTTCCAGCCGAATGATCGAAAGCTTCGTTGGCTACATCCGACAACGCTTTGAAGAAGCATTCGCCAACGCCCCTGAAGCAGAGGTCCGGCTTCTGGATCAATCCGCCCGCGCAGCGATGGAAGCGCTGCTCGATTGCGATTGTCCGTACCACGATATCCAGCACACGATGCTGGTCACCGACATCGGCCAGACCATGTTGCATGGCAGACAACTGATGCAGGGTGATGTCACGCAAACCGAATGGCTGCACGCCGTGGTCGCCATGATGTTTCACGATGTGGGCTACATCCGAGGTCTGCTGCAGGACGACGATGACTCCTCGTGCGTCGTTGATTCGACTGGCGCTCGCATCACGCCTCCACCGGGATGCACAGATGCGTTCATGACGCCATATCACGTTTCCCGAGGTTGCCTGTTCGTGCGCGACCGCTATCGCAACGAGCCGCTGATCGATCTCGAGAAGTTGACGGATCACATTGAGATGACCCGTTTTCCGGTGCCTCGCAAACCGGCCTACCAACGTACCGATGACTTCGCAGCACTGGTGCGCTCAGCCGATCTGCTTGGACAAATGGCTGACCCGCTGTACCTGAAAAAACTGTCTCGCCTGTTTGCCGAATTTCTGGAAACCGGCGAAGCCGCGCGCCAGGGTTTCACCACAGCAGGTGAGCTGCGCGAGAACTTCGCCCAGTTTTTCAATTCACAGGTCAGGCCATTTGTAGGCCTTGGACTGCGCTACCTGAAACGCTCGCAGGATGGGCAGCAGTGGGTTGCCAACCTCTATCATCATCTGCATGCGGATGATCAGGAAGTCTTCACCGAACTGCTGCACTCCAGACAGGATTCCGAACCGATTCCGATCCGCGCCACCCGCTGAGGCTTCATCGCCATGGGATGCGGTGCCCACGCCGGACACCGCGCACCGTCACTACTGGTTTAACTGCAACATCGAACGGGGTCGAAGATTCGTCAACTCGACGATCTTTTTGTAGTTCTCGGCGATATCCTCGACTGTCGCGTCCATCCCAAGGTCAACGCCGTCGTTTTCAACAATGATTGCCGTCGAATATCGACCGCCTTGCGCCTGAATGATCACACCATTGGGTGCATCTTCCGTGCACAGATAGACAACCGCTGGCGTAACCAACTCTGGCCCGAGCTTCTTCAGTACAGCCTCCGGCATGATGCTTTCCGTCATCCGGGTGGCCGCAACCGGTGCTATCGTGTTCACACGAATGTTGTACTTCGCACCTTCAATCTTGAGCGTGTGCATCAGGCCTACCTGGGCAAGCTTGGCTGCGCCGTAATTCGCCTGACCAAAGTTTCCGTACAGCCCGGTTGGTGACGTGGTCATGACGATGCGACCGTAGTTCTGGGCACGCATGATCTCCCAGACTTCACGTGTCACCATCGCGGCACCAGTCAGATGGACGTTCATGACGACATTGAAGTCGCTCATGTCCATCTTGTGGAACGTCTTGTCACGCAGAATGCCGGCATTGTTGATCAGGATATCTACTCGACCCCAGGCGTTCATGGCGTCCTGGACCATGCTCTTGGCGCCCTGTGGATCCGATACGGAGCCACCGTTGGCAATGGCTTCACCGCCTGCCGCCTTGATTTCGGCAACGACGGCCATGGCTGCATCGGATGAACCGCCCGTACCGTCCATGGCACCACCCAGATCGTTGACCACAACCTTGCAGCCACGCTTCGCCAGTTCCAGAGCATGGCAACGTCCGAGACCACCACCTGCGCCTGTGATGATGGCAACCTTACCTTCGAACGAATACGTCATGATGCAAATACCTCAGCTTCGAAAAATTGGAGTTAATCCGGCTCAGCCTCGAAATCCAAAGCGAACAGGACCTTTCAGTGTTTCCAGCAACGGCTGGATCCAGTCGATCCACTGACACAGTGTGGGCCGTGTCTCTCTTGGATCAATCAGCTCGTGCACGGAAAAAGACTCGGCACGTGCGAACGGATTGCGACGTCCACGCAGCGCGTCCTCGAGTTCCTTGCGTTTTGCATCCGGGTCGGCAGCGGCCTCGATTTCCCGTCGATAGGCTACCGCAACGCCGCCTTCAAGTGGCAAGGCGCCACTTTGTACGGACGGCCAGGCCAGAACATAGCTGTTGGGTGCGTAGTGCGCCGCAGTCGCGACGCCGAATCCCTTGTGAATCTGCACGACGGCCCATGGCACTACCGACTGCACCGCAGCCGCCACGGCAGACATACCGAATCGAATGGTCCCAGCCTTTTCGGCTTCCAGACCGATCATGAAACCAGGCTGATCGACAAAGTTGATGATGGGCAGATGAAAGAGGTCGCACATCTCAACAAATCGCCGATATTTCTGCGCCGCTTGCGCCGTCATCGATCCTGCGTAGATCTTGTTGTTGTTGATCAACACACCAACCGGTTGTCCAGCCAAACGGGCCAAGGCACAAATCTGACTCCGACCAAAACCAGCGCCAAGCTCGAACACACTGTCATGGTCCATGACCATGTCGAGAATCACTCGCGCGTTGAACGCCTTGTTTGATTCACGCGGCACGATATTCAGAAGGTCCTGCTCCATCCGTTCCACCGGATCGTCACACCGCACACGCGGCGCGCTCTCGCCCACATGGGACGGCAGATAACCGAGAAAACGCCGGATCTGGCGAAACGCATCCTGCTCGTCGTCGGCAATGTTATCGACCACACCGCTTCTGGCATGAATTGCCGCGCCACCAAGTTCTGCTTTTGAAAGCTTCGTACGCAGTGCGCGCTCAACCAGTGCGGGCCCTCCCGTCATGATCTGCGCAGTTTCCCTGGCCATCACCGAGAAGTGCGAGGCCACCAGCCGACCGGCAGGAAAACCGGCCACAGCGCCAAGCGCTGCGGAAACGACCGGTACCTGGCCCAGCGCATCGGCAATGATCTTGAAACGAGGTTCGACAAATACCGGATCACCCCAATTGGCACCGGGTTTACCGCCGCCCTTCACACTGCCACCGCCGCCTTCGAGCAATCGCACCAGCGGCACCTTGTAGTGGCAGGCCATGTGCTCGGCGTAGACACTCTTGCGCAGCCCGGCCGGATTGGGTGAGCCGCCCTTCAGAGTAAAGTCCTCACCACCGACAGCAACCCTTCGACCATCAATCTTGCCAAAGCCGAGTACGTAATTGGCCGGCACCAGTTCCCGTGCAGTGCCTTGTTCGCTCACTGGATCGGAATAGTCGGGAACCGCCGTAGCCCGACCCTGTTCCTGAAAACTGCCGGGATCAAGCAGCCCGTCGATTCGCTCACGAATCGTCAGTCGGCCCTGAGCGTGCTGCTTGTTGACGCCGTCGATACCACCCTGGACGAGCGCCTCCTGACGGCGTCGCTCCAGCTCTTCGACTTCTTCCTTCCAGCTCATGGCGGCAGAAATCGCGCGTCAGGCCGGATCCTTGAAGTTGGGTGCACGTTTTTCAAAGTTGGCCTTCACGGCTTCCGCCTGGTTGGCCGAACCGATGAGTTCCATTTGCAACTTCGCCTCCAGCTCCAACCCCTCACGAGGCAGGGCTCGCCAGCTCTGTTCGAGCAGCGCTTTGCCGCGACGGATAGCATCCGGATTCTTGCCAGCAATCTCCCTGGCAATCGACAGTGCGCGAGCCAGCGGGTCGCCGTCGACGTAGGTCACAAGGCCAAGCTCCTTGGCTTCAGTGCCGGACAAAACCCGTCCGGTCCACGTCAGTTCCTTGGCCACATCGAGAGGCACAAGATCACGCAGGGACTGGGAAATGCCCATATCGGGAATAAGCCCCCATTTGATTTCCATCACCGACATCTTGGCATCGGGCGACGCGATGCGAATATCAGCGCCGAGCGCGATCTGCATGCCACCGCCATAGGCAACACCGTGTACCGCGGCAATCACAGGCACACCAACTCGCTTCCAGACGAGCGCCGGTCGCTGCGCGTGGTTGTCTGGATGCTCGGAATCACGACGCAGTAGCCCACCGCCACCACCGTTGCCACCGCTCGACTGACCACCACCAAGGCCACGCATGCTGGCCATGTCGAGCCCAGCACAGAATCCCGCACCGTTCCCCGAGATGACGACTGCACGAACATCCTTGGCCTCGCCCAGGCGCTCACCGGCTTCGATGATCGCGCTGAACATTTCCGGGCTCAGCGCATTGTATTTATCGGGGCGATTCAGCCGGACGTCGGCAACACCCGAGTCAATACTGATGGTGACAAGTTCGCTCATGGCAGTGTTCCCGGCTGTTTTTTCAGGGGGAGTAACTTATCACAGGGCGCCAGCCCGGACTATTCATGAAGGTTCATGAATAGTCCGGGCTGGTACCGATAACCTTCGACTCAACGGGGGAATGCAAGGAGGCCTTGAACACTGCGTGATAGAGTTCAAAGACCCAACAGATGAGACGACTGGTATGGCGAATCCAATCAACCTTGGTGGGACTTTTCCGACCCTGGCCTTCAATACCACCGACGATCGCGTCATTACGCTGCCAGAGGATATTCAGACCCCCTATGCGGTGGTCCTCTTCTACCGCGGACATTGGTGACCCTATTGCCGCCGACTGTTAGTCGGCTACGAAAAGCTCCGCGGCGACTACGCAGCGGAGGGAGTGAGTATCTTCGCGGGCAGTGTGGATAGTCTCGAAAAAACCAGCGAAGTGGCCGCTGATCTCGGCTTCCCGGTCTTTCATGGTGTCAATCGGGAACAGGGCGACACGATGGGTTCATGGTGGGAAGAACGGCGCAATCACATCCAGCCCACGGAATTCATCCTGACTCAAAAAGGGCGAGTACTTGGCTCAACCTACAGCAGTTCTCCGGTGGGGAGAATGGATCCGGCCGAAACCCTGAGTCTGGTACGGATCATCAAACAGATGCAGGCGAAAAAAACCTGAGCCTGCATGTTTCAGGCCGCGTGACCAGGATCACACCCTGGTCACGGCACCCCCGCTAGCCCGCACTATCCATGAAGGAACGTAACGAGGGCACCGAGAGTAGTGAAACCGCAGGGTGGCGCGGACTGTAGCGCGCGCAGGCGTGCTGTAAAGCACGTCGAGCACGCGGAGGGAGCACGCCCTGTGATTTCACTGCTATCGGCGTCCGCAGTAGGTCATTCATGAATAGTGCGGGCTAGGAGTCTGCGCGGCAGAAGGCGGCGGAGCGAGGCGAGTGTAAATTCGAGGCCGATTTTTCGTTTGTTTGAGGCGCGTGTTGGGCGCCACGCAACGAAAGCGAACGGAAAATCGGACCGAAGTGGCGCCGCCGCAGCCCGTCGATCTTCTGCCGCGCAGACTCCTAGCATCAGTTGCGAATGAAACAGAGCACCTGTTCTTCCGACACCTGATCTTCCAGACGCACTCGAATCTCTTCGACTTCGCCGGCCGCTGGACTCTCTACAGGAATCTCCATCTTCATGGATTCCAGAATCATGAGTACATCGCCCTTGGCAACCTGGTCACCAACAGCAACCTCGATCTTCCAGACGGAACCCGCGACTTCACTCTCAACGGCATGACGCGCCATCACTCCCCCTTGTATTCCTGTTATTTCCCCACCGGATGGATCTCACCCCGCCTGAATGGCGGCCATCTGACTCTGGAATTGTCCGAGATCGAAATAATCCCGCCAGGCGGTAATGCCATTGGCCCCCACTTCGAAAACGCCCATCACCTTGATGGCCAACCACTTCTCGCCCATCTTGAACCGGTCGATGCGCTCGTTCATCACGACATTGCCATTGGCTGAACTGTGCAGCACCTCAAACTTGATTTCCGATGCCATGCCCATGAAGGGCGCCAAAGAGGCGCGAATGGCTTCAACGCCGTGCACCGCCTCCATAGGAATATTGTGATAAATGGCATTGGGAGCAAAACACGCGGCAATGGCGTCGATGTTCCTGTTGTCGAATGCCTGCATGAGCGCAGTGACTCTGTTTTGAGCGTCCATAGATTCATTTCCTCGGTTAAACAAATGGTGCAGATATTCTTCCCAGACGATGGTCGCGTGACGATAGCGCCCGGTCTTGACGAACAACGCTGCTGACAACTGTTCGAGAATTGTCTGAACGTCGGCGGCAGGCAGGGTAACGACAAACATGTCGGTTCGTGGATCAGTGCGACTGTCGGCGGGCCGCGTCAACACGTCGCCTTCCAGCACCGCAGTGATCCGCTGCGTGATCTTGCTTGCTGCGAGGTGTGAAATCGTCCATGTCAAAAGCTCGCGGGAGAACACATCGGGCCGACTGCAGGTGGCCTTGTAGTCGTCCCAATCGATTGACAATTCAAACCGCCGAGAAATCGAGCGGGTGTCCCGTCAGCCGCTCAAAGGCATCGAGATACCGCGCCATGGTGCGTTCCGCAATTTCCGCAGGTAGTGTCGGGCCCGGAGGAGTCTTGTTCCACTTCCCATCCGCGACCAGCGTTTCCAGATAATTG
>CAMDVY010000100.1 GCA_945878745.1 Klebsiella pneumoniae
TCTGCCAACTTCATTGGTGATGGCGTTACAGTTTGATTTCCGCTGTTATCCCTGCTCTATCCGCGCTCAATCGTTTCGAAGCTCTGAACACCCCTGCGCACCATGTTTTGTTGCGAGATTATTGTCTAATCAAGGTTAATCAGACCCTCCATCGAGCTGGATGGTCATGAACACGCTGTATGGGTCTTCGACGTAGTCACCAAAAGGGCCGCAGACTGAAAAACCTGAATGTTCGTAGAGTTGTTGTGCCGGCTTGAAGGCTTCCGTCGAACCCGTTTCAAGGCTGAGGCGTTGGTAACCCCTGGATCTCGCAACCGCGATGATGTGCGCCAGTATCAGTCGGCCCGCACCGCGGCGCCGAAGCGCCGTGGGTGTGCGCATAGACTTGATCTCGCCGTGCGTCCGGTCGAGTTCCTTCAATGCGCCGCATCCCATGAGAGTGCGTCCATCCCATGCAGTCCAGAACGTGATATCCGGGGCTCGCAGTTTGTCCAGATCGAGTGCATGAACGCTCTCGGGCGGAGAAAGTTCGAACATGTTCTGCAGATGTTCGTTGAGTAGCGCGTGCACCTCAGTGCTGGTGAGATCATCAATTCTGATTAGCATGTTAAACCTGGTGTTCTGAGCGCCCTCAAATTCTGTCATCGTTCCACACCCGCGAAATCGCGACCTCTGAGCCATGTAGAACGAGGCTGAAGACATCCGGGTTCGACAGGCGCTCCCACGTATTGAAGCCGAATGAAGGATCAAACGAGCGGAGGATCAAGGCCATCATGTTGCCGTGCGTAGCGATGACGCTGACCTGTTGCGGCAGCGCCAGAATGTGATCGATTGCTGCACGTCCGCGCGCCATCACAGTCCGACACGATTCACCACCGGGGAAGCACAGATCTGGATCGTCAAAGCTGGAATGGATGGCCTCTCGCCAATTCTCGATCGGCTCGCCACTCAGCTTGCGTTCCACCAGCCGGGGATCAAGACGGATCTCCAGCCCGAGTCTGGAAGACAACGGCAGTATCGATTGGTGAGCCCGGGTGTAGGAACTCGAAACAAGACTCTCCACACCCAGTCCATCGAAAAACGATGCGAGCACCTCAGCCTGAGCAAATCCTCTCGCGGTGAGCGGCGCATCATTGGCCTGCCCGGAAGACGCGCAATGGCGCACAAGATAGAGCCGCTTTGACATGGCTTCTCCCGGGAGGGCCCTGTCAGGCCGAAACTCTGGAGCGAGAGACCCAGAACAGTAGTACCCATGGTGCAACCAACTCGACTCCTGCAAGAAGGGCGACTGGCAGACTCGGTGGACCGTCGACGATGAACGAAACCACTCGAGACAAGCCAGCCGCAAAGAAAACGAGCATCGAGGCTTTGAGGATCGGTGCGTACCGCGCGAGGTCCAGTGCGCTCATATAGAGGATGACGCCGTACAGGGCGAAGGCAACACCATAGAACTTGTTCTGACTGTTCAGCGTTGGATCCATCGCCGTCTCAGTCGACACCTGCGCGCCCAGCATGGTCTCGGCGTCCAATCCGAAGACCAGGTGCATCCCGGCGATCACGAAGAATACAGGGGCGAGGAGTTTCAAGACCAAGGGCAGTGCTGGCATATGGACTCCGACCGGACAGATCATCAGCCCCTACTATATCAACCAGTCTCCAGCACTCTGTACAAATATCATTTTGTGCGCATGCGATTGTTGCGCGCGTTGTGCTCGAGCTCGCACAGGCCGAGGGCTTCCATCAAAGGCGGCAGATAAACACCGAAGCGGCCGCGCAGGCCTTTCTTCAGACCATACCAACCACCTACCGGATTCGTAGTGGCGCGCCCCCAGGCTTCGACGGTGCCATCCTTGACCGGTTTCTGTTCATCGGCGCCGCCTAATTCAACCCAGTCACCCGCTTCCTTCAGCATGGTGTAGAGATCATCCACGCAGCGGGCGTCATAGTGCAGAACGGTACTTCCAACGGTACTTCCAACGGTGCAGACAAGGATTTTTCGCCCATCTTTTTCGTCGACGTGCATGGTATATGCCGATGTCCCTGGTGGTGTCTTGAGCTGCCAGGGATTGTCTTTGGCTCGATCAAGTATTGTCGTCATGGAACTTTCCTCTTTGAGTCGAATGAGGCGGAGTACTTCGGCTATTCAACAGGATAAGGCCAATCCGTGAACGTTTCGACGTGATAGCCCTTCGAGCCGATGCGGCGAGTCAGCGCACTGCGGTGGTCCTCACCTCGTCGCAGTCGATCAAGGGTGTGCTCAAAGTTGTGAAGAGGCTCCCAGCCCAACATCAGTCTGGCACGCTCGTTCACGTAAACCCGGTCAATGTCGGCCGGCACCTTCCAACCCAGCTCGTCATAAATCTGCTCGTATCCGGGGACGCGCCGGCGCAGCACACCTGCGACATCGATTCTCAGTTCTGCCAGATCTTCCTGTGTGAAAGGTGACGTTGCACTGATGATGAATTTGCCAAACCCGATGTCCGGGATACGTTCCAGAGCCTTGAGATGTGCGCTGACGATGTCTTCCACATCGGCTCGGCGATTGAGAAATTCGTTCACCTTCAGATTCAGTTCGTCATACGAATCGCGCTGCGCCTTGTTGTCATCGGCTTCCGGAAAAAAACGGGCAGTCCGCAGCACGATGCAGCCGAGCCCTTGATTGCGATGGAAGAGCTGACAGAGATCCTCCGCCGCAGTTTTGGTCGCACCATAGATGTTCTTTGGTACAGACCTGACGTCTTCCGTGATCCAGGATGCCGGAGAGCTTCTCGGTGGTGAAAGGGCATCACCGAATGCACTGGTCGTGCTTGTGAAGATGAAAGCCTGCACGCCGGCGGCAACCGCCTCCTCCAGCAGGTTCAGCGTGCCAGTGATGTTGGTGTCAACAAATTGCTGGCGGCTGTGTGTGCCGACGTGTGGTTTGTGCAATGTTGCGGTATGGAAAACGGCATCCACGCCAACCATGCTTTCCCGTACTGCGTCGCGATTGGTGATTGATATCACCCGATCTGTGAATGGCGACGGGAGGACGTCGATACCAATGAGTGAGTGATGGCTTTCACGCAAGGTGCGAACCAGTGCTTCGCCGAGATGACCGGAGCTGCCGGTGACCAGTATTTTCATGATGCGGAAGCAGGTTGTGATGGACCATTTGGTATCAGTTTTGACATCAGCTCTCCTTGAACCGTGTGCGCAGTTCGGGAGTCGGTACCATGCAAGTTGCGTTCCGCCCAAACCAGCGATACCTGTTTTGAGCAATACGATCATAGAGCGAGTTTCGAATCAGACGCGGAACGACGCGGATGGCCATCAGTCCTTTCCAGGGCCATCTGAAGTGACGGGCAATTTCGAGCGCTGCATCTGATTTGACGTATATGCGGCCGTCAGATACGAGGACGAGTGTCTGAACGTCTTCAGGGTCGAAATCATACTGGCGCAGGAGTCGAGCACCAGCCGGTGATTGAAGCGGAACGAAACGCAGGTCGCTGTCGGCTTCACATTTCAGGATGAAGCGCACCGAATGTGCACAGAGATTGCACACGCCATCGAAAATCACAAGGTCATGCACGGTGTGCAGGCTCACGGCTAAACGGGCAGGAGCGGTGCAAACCTGGTCGGCGTCTGAGTGATGGTGATGGCATCGGCAGGTGCTACAGCTCCACCATGGATGACGATGGCCATGACTCCAGCCTTTCTGACCAGTGCGCCATTGGCATCACGGTCCAGTACTGCGGCCAGCAGGCCCGGCATGAAGTTTTCGATCTGCCCACAAGGGTTGCGCAGCCCGGTGATCTCGATGATCGCCGATGATCCGAGCGAAAGCCTCGTGCCCGCCGACAGACCGCGCAGATCGATTCCCCGCGTAGTGATGTTCTCTCCCATCTGTCCGGGTTGCACATGTATGCCTAGCTCCGCGAGCTCATCCAGAAGTTCGGCATGAATCAGATGAACCTGCCGCAGATTCGGCTGGGAAGGATCCTTCGCCACACGCGAACGGTGTTTAACGGTGACACCATTGTGGGCATCTCCCGCGACACCATGACCTTCTACCAGATCGACAGAGGCGACTGTGTTCTTGGAGAACTGATGTTGGCCGCTGCGATGTACGGCGATGATGGTGCGGGTCT
The DNA here is from genome assembly GCA_945878745.1 of Klebsiella pneumoniae. Classification (GTDB taxonomy): domain Bacteria; phylum Pseudomonadota; class Gammaproteobacteria; order Pseudomonadales; family Azotimanducaceae; genus SYFY01. Next base: position 4,128 of record CAMDVY010000100.1, read on the forward strand.
CGTTCATCAGAAAATACTGACTTTCATAGCCGCACGAAGTATGGGGTGACAGCCAGCGCAACTCCAACGGCAACCAGTGTAATCGTCCCTTCGACAAAGTAGGGAAACACCATCAGGACGAGCCCGCAAACCATGGGGACGATGACTTTCTCCCGTTTGCCGTAAATGAAATAGCCGATGCCGATCGAACCGAACAGCATGCCCCACAGTAACAAGGATTCATCCAAACGAGTCTCCCTCGAGTTACCTATGCCTCCGGGGTTCCGGTGTCATCAGCGCCGAGACGGAGTTCTTCGCGAGCGCTGGCCGCGAGCGCTTCATATCGACGACGGAAGGCATCGAGCGCATCTTCTTCAAGCTCTTCCAGGTCCAGCAATGCGTTGTGGGCACCGCGCGTGGCTCGAATCAATTCGTCGAGCTTGATCTGAATCGCTTCGGTATCCCGGTTCTGTGTATTCTGAATCAGGAAGACCATCAGGAATGTGATGATCGTGGTGCCGGTATTGATCACCAGTTGCCACGTGTCACTGAAATCGAACAACGGTCCGGTGATCAGCCACAAGACAATGACCGCCAGCGCGAGTGCAAAAGTCCTGGGTCGACCACAGAAGCGCGACGCTGCCTTGGCGAATCCGGAATATGAAACTATGCGCGGCATAAAGGTTACCTCCTGAATGATCAAAGACCGCTACGAAGACTACGTGACCCGGCAGGTCAGGCGATAACACTGAGTTCGAGCTGAGGCCGAAATCTGTTGGGCTTCCCCGGGATGGGCGCGGCGATCTGACCTACCCTGGCCGCCCCGCAGTGAAGATAGAAGCGTTCCGCATTGGGATCGGCATCAATAACCATCATCGTTACATGGTGTGCTCTCAAGTGTTCACAAGCCGCGGTGATCAAGGCGCGACCAACACCCCGCCGCATGAAGTCCGGGTCGACCCATAAATGATCCAGTTCGACAGGCGTGTCGTTCATTCCGAGCTGGCACCAACCGGCAACAACGCCATCGAGTTCGGCCACAAAGGTGGGCAAGGTGTTGATAGATGTTTCGGTTGGAGAAAGCTCAACGCGCCACTGCTCCAGCACGTCGACTGGATAACCCCATAGCGCTTTCGCGCGCCATGCAAGCCTGGCCAGGGAATCGGCTTCAGAGAACAGAGCTGGGCGGATAATCATGCTGATCAATCGTCATTTCAGGCGCGTCGCGTTTTGAAGATAGGCGCCTGAGATTCGGCTCATGCCTTCAGGTTGCCTGGTGAAGCCGAGTTCTTCGTAGAACGTTATCGCATCGTCAGTCTGCAGGTAGATGTGCTGTCCGGGCACCGCATCGATCAAACTCTGCATGATCCGTTGTCCAATGCCTTGCCGGCGGTATGTGCTGAGTGTCCATACGTCGATGACATAGGCGTTGCCAACACCATCCGACAACATACGTCCGTTGGCGATGCAGCGTGCTCCATCGTAACCCATGGCGACATGCGTGCTGTTTTCAAAGGACAACCTCAGCTGAGCCGTGCTCCTGCCATTGTGGAAGTTGTCGTTGATGAGATCCTGCTTTAACGCTTCCCAATCAACGGCGTTGAGATCTGTTCGAATTTCGATCATTTCGCGGCCCCAGATGTTGATTCGCCAATCGCCTGAGCCATCAGGCGATGAAGCGTTTGATGATGGTCGCGAAAGCCGTCTTTGCCAAACAAGCGGACCCACGTCATCGAAACCAGATCACGGCCGGTGTCGTTTCTGGAAACGACCACCAGCTGCCGGCTGCGATCGATGATCATGTACTGACCTCGCCAGCCGTCAGCCCAGGCCGTTTGGTCGATGGAGTCCAGCCACCACATGTACCCGTAGCCATCGAATGGCTTGGGCCTCGGAATTTGCGAATACGCGGTCAGACTTTCTTCGATCCAGTAAGCCGGGATGATTTGCTGCCCCGCCCATTGTCCACCTTGTATGTACAAGGTACCGAACCGGGCCAGATCGGTCGCACTCATGTAGATGACAAACTGCCGGTACTGCGAGCCACTCTCGTTGACGTAGATCACGTGATCCGGTCGAAAAGAAGTCATGCCTGTGGGACGTGCAATCCACTCGTCCAGCGCCTGCCCGATTGTCATTCCGGTTTCTTGTTCGAAGATCGCGCCCAGAACATTGAAGTCCCAGTTGTTGTAGTAAAAGAACTCGCCAGGATCATGTTGACCGCGTCGCGGTCGAGTTTCGCGCATGGAAGCAGTCTCACCGGATGCTTCGATATAGATGCCGGATCGTGATTTGAGCAGGTCGCGAACTGTTGCCGACAATTCCAGCTCGGTAAGCGGCTGATCCGGTTCGTTGATACGAAGAGAAGCGATGGAAGCGTCCGGGCTGATCAGACCCTTTGATATCGCAATGCCGAAGAGTGCACTCAGCAAACTTTTGCGCACCGAATGCGTGTTGATCGGCAGATCAGCCTCTCCCCACCGGGCAACCAGTGTTTCCCCTTGGAGAGCGACAAAGGCATCAAAACTTGTTTTCTCGGCAAGGAAACGATGGGCTTGTTCAATAGCGCTGGCATCAAGGACCACTGATGATGGAAGAGTGGCTGCTTCATCGGGCAATTCGTAGCTGATTGAACATGCACTGATGAAGATCAAAGCGCAGAGCAGCAGCCCGATTCGACCAAGCGACTGTGTAAAGAACGAACGCATGCAGATTTCTCCCGGGGAGATGCGCGCGAAAGAGCGAGGCAACATCGTAACGCAACGCCTCAAAGCAGTGAGAGCAGCTCAGGGACACTGGCGAGCAGATATGCAGGTTCTTCATTTTCCAGCTCCGCACCCGATCCGTGGCCCCACAAGACCCCTGCTGCGTGGAGTCCGTTCTTGTGCGCGGCGATCATGTCGACCGCTCGATCACCAATCATCACTGAGGAGCTACTGACACGGCGTGTTGTCAGCAGGTCTTGGATCTGCTGCCACTTGGGAATCCCGATCTCACCGCCACTCACGAATTGGAAGTAGTTGCGAAGGCCAAACATCTCGAGAATTTGTTCAGCGAAATCGACTCGCTTGGATGTGCACACGCCGAGTGGAATGCCCGTGGCGGCGAGCGCCGCAATGGTCTCGACGATGCCTGGGTACAGGACATTCTCCGAGTAGCCCACGTCGGCGTAACGCTCCCGGTACTTCGCTACAAAGGGGCTCAGCGCTTCTCTGGATTGAAGGCCGGTAATGGACTTGAAGGCTTCGTCCAGTGGCGGTCCGATATGAACGGCAAGCTGATCAAGCGCCAGTGTTGCATAGCCGAAATGCGATAACGCATGATTGATCGATCGGCCGATGCCACCCAGCGGGTCACTGATGGTCCCATCGAGATCGAATAGCAGAAGATCGTGGCGGTTGGTCATGGTGTGATAACTCGAGCCGTTTCCTTGCGACAAAATAGTGTTCACTGAACTGGATTCGCGCTCAGGTGTTCGAGAATGATCTGCATCCTTCCTTGTTCAAGAACGATTACTCGTGTGCCTCGACCCTGAATCTGAAACGCATGACCAGAAACTGAGCCTTCCCAGTTGTAGGTATACGTTGCGGCTGCGCTACTCGCATTCGTGGTAACCACCTGTATATCCGTCAGGTAGAATCGTTCGCCTTCAACCTTGGCACTACCCGCCCAGGTTTTTTCGAACGCCCCTCGAATGGCCTGTTTTCCGACGAAGTCTCCATCGTTGAAGCGAAAAACCCCATCGTCGTGGATCATGTCTTCAATGAGGTCGAATGCTTTCGCGCCGGCGATTTTTTCGAATCGGTTGAGGAACAGAACGACGGATTCTTTGGTGATAGCTACATCCGCCATCGGTGAATCCTTCGCAACACAACCTGTACAGCAGCAACAGAGCAATGCAGTGGCGAATAAGCGTATAGCGGTTCGCATGAGCGATGAACCCCGCGCGGGCGCGTTGTTTGACCAAACCTCGCTGACCTTCCTGCGTGTGACCGCATGGAAGAGCTGTGGACTGGTTAGACAAGCGTGACTAAACGATGGAATCATTGTATGCATCTGCCTTGCGTGCAATACGCCAAGCCTTCCATGGGATGGATTCCGCTATTCCGAGTGAGTCGGACACAAAACGCTGTTGGCGACCTAAAGATCAAGTGTCTTCTGCGCGAGCAGAAGCAGCAACTGCAGTACAGGTAAGGCAGCGGCGCTGATGGCTATCCAGATGCGGTGAACTCGTTGCGGGTTCTGACGCTGACTTCGAAAGAGCAGAAAGATCACGATAGCGGTCAAAGGCAGGCCGAATAGCGCAAACAGCATTGCGCCCAATCCAACGAATGAACCGTTGCCTGTTCCAGCCAGTATCACTGCATACGAGATTGCCAACTGCATCAGCAGAACACCACCGACACGGATCACGTAGTACACGGTCGCTGCATCCTGCCTGGTTTAAACGCTTCGCATGGGCTGCATGAAGGACACTATACGTCCCAGGGTACTGTGTGGTGCAGGCTACTACGAGATCGTGATCGGCACACGTGGCCATGGCGGTTTCAGGGTGATCACGACGCGGCAATTGCAACGAGCTTCGTACGCGCCCCGGCGCCCGCCTTGATGGTGACGGCCGACCTCGCACAACCGAACTCCCGTGCGACTAACCTTGATTCGACAATAATCGGCAGTATTTCAGG
>CAMDVY010000101.1 GCA_945878745.1 Klebsiella pneumoniae
GAGAGTGTTGACATGGTTCGCCTCATAGAAGGAGCGATCTCCTGATCGCGATTTTGCAAGCCGCTCATCGCGGTCGGAGACCGCTCCTACACGAAATCTGGCATTCCGCTGACAAGGATCCTAAGCCGCGTGGTTTACCGTACAGGGCATGCCTCACCAACGTTCCCTGCGAAAAGGACGCGTCAGCGCACCGGGCCAGATCTACCTCTGCACAACGGTCACGTTACAGCGACGCAAACTGTTCATCGACTGGCGATTCGGCCGCTCGGTTGTTACGTCGCTGATGTGGCACGACCTGTATGGCTACACCACCACACTCGCCTACGTCGTCATGCCTGACCACTGCCACTGGCTGTTTGTACTTGGCGAGAAGAGACGACTGGCCGACGTGATGGCCGCAATGAAGAAGCACTCCGCAAAACTGATCAACCAGGCGCTCGGCACAAGCGGACCAATCTGGCAGCCGGGTTTTCACGATCACGCTTTACGCAGTGATGAGCAGATCGAACACGTTGCATGGTATGTGATCCATAATCCGGTAAGGTCAGGGATCGTTGAAGACATACGGCTGTATCCGCTGTGGGACGCCAAGTGGTTACCAAATAGCGCTTGCTAGTCACATCAGGCGTTCAAATCGCGGGGGAGACCGCTCCTACATTCCAGCTACACCAACGCTCCGTAGGAGCGATCTCCTGATCGCGATCGTGGGCCAACCATCGCGGTCGGAGACCGCTCCTACAATCCGCATGGCAGGAGCGGTCTCCTGATCGCGATCCTCAACCCCAAACCACCTCGCCTCCTCTCGCGCTCATTCCCAACTCCCCACAAGTAGTTTATGTTCGACCCAAACAAGGGGAGTACACCACATGGGAAAACTCGACGGGAAAGTCGCCATCGTCACGGGCGCCGCACGAGGGCTCGGACGTAGTTATGCACTCCGGCTGGCCGGCCTAGGCGCGAAGGTCGCCGTCAGCGATCTCAATCTGAAGTCTTACCAGGAATTCGAGGCCGAAGCCGCCGCAATGACCGGCGATTCCACCGTCGAAGAAATTCGCGCGTCAGGTGGTGAGGCCATGGGTTTCGAATTTGATATCACCGATCGCGATGCGGTTTTTGCCATGGTGGATTCGGTACAGAAAGCCTGGGGACGCGTCGATGTACTGGTAGCCAACGCAGGCGGTGGACGCGGCAAGCCCAGGGACACTGCAGCATCTGTGGTACCTCCGGACCTGTGGAACCTCGTCCTGGAAATGAACCTGTATGGTACTTATCACTGTTGCAGTGCGGTCGCGCCCATTATGAAACAACAAAACAGCGGAAGGATCATTACGGTAGCTTCGATGGCCGGCAAAGTGGCTGGTGTTGGGGGTGGTTATGCTCACTATGGCGCTGCCAAGGCGGCTATCGCCCACTACACCCGCCATCTGGCGCAGGAGTTAGGTCCGTATGGCATCAATGCAAACTGCATAGCACCCGGAATCATCGCCACCGCGCGCATCGTCAAGCTGGTCGGTGGATCAGAAAGCAGCAACAGCGCGACCAACGATATCGCTCTGCGGCGATTCGGCACACCGGAAGACTGTGCGAAGGTTATCGAGTTTCTAGCAACAGACCTTTCCGATTACGTCACCGGGGCGCTTATTCCCATTGACGGCGGCGCAACAAGGGGAGACTGATGAGTACAGAGCTGCTTCTCTCAGACAACGTACGAACGGCCGACGCCATCCTGCAGGTGCTGGAAGAAGCCGGCATCACCATGGTCTTTGGTATCGCTGGAGGCCACACCGGTCGTTTGTTCATGTCGCTGGCGAATCACCAGAACACCCTTCGCACGGTGCTGGTCCGACAGGAGACCCTCGCCGGTGTCATGGCCGAAGTGTACGGCCGGCTGACACGCCGCCCCGGCGTGATCATCGGGCAAGGACCCTGGGTACTCGGCAACGGACTGCTTGGCACCATGGAGGCCTATCTCTCCAGCTCGCCCATGCTGTTGCTGACCGATTTCAGCGACAACGCCGGACACAATCTGCATGGCCCTTATCAGGCCGGCACCGGCGACTACGGTACCTGGAATGCACGCCAGGCATTTGCGGCCGTGACCAAACAGGTATTTGAAGCCAACGATCCGGCCTCAGGCGTACAGGCAACACAATTTGCCATCAAACACGCCATGTCCGGACAGCCCGGTCCGGTGACGGTGTTGTACTCGTCCGGCGGCTTGTCAGGCCACGTGGGACCAGACACCGTCCCGCGCCTCTACCGCACTACGCCATATCTGCCTGTACCATCCAGGGCGGTAGACACAGCAGCCATTCTCTCCGCGGTGGGTTTGCTGGCCGGTGCCCAGAAGCCGGTAGTGATAGCCGGGAATGGGGTTCGTATCGGCAACGCGTTCGAATCACTTCGTGATTTCGCCGAACACTATGGCGCACCCGTGGTGACCACCGCTTCCGGTAAAGGTACTTTTGCGGAACATCACCCGCTCGCGCTGGGTGTTTTCGGAACCTTTGGAATCGCGGCAGCCAATGCGGCAGTCAGCGAGGCCGATGTTGTTCTGGTGGTCGGCTCGAAACTCGGCATCTCCGATACTGCGCGTGCCAACCCGGCACTGCTGGACGCCACCCGACAGAAGTTCATTCAGATCGACATCGAACCCCGCAACGCTTCCTGGACCTTCCCTGTGGATCAGGTACTGATCGGTGAAGCAAGCGTCGCGCTGGATGAACTGACGCGCGCCTTCAGCGGCAGCGATCGACAACCACCTGCTGTTGCGCGTGTTGCCGCACTGCGCGAGACCCATGGCTATTTCGATTCTCCAGCGTATACGAATGACGAAGTACCGATCCTGCCGCAGCGAGTCATCGGCGCACTTCGCAAAGTTCTCCCGGACGACGCCATCGTCACTTGTGATGCCGGCGAGAACCGTATCCTGATGACCCACTTCTACCAGAATCGGTCACCCAACGGGTTCCTTCAGGCAGCAGGTGCTGGACCGATGGGCTTCGGAATTCCCGCGGCATTGGCCGCAAAGCTGGTTCATCCCGACCGGGTGGTGGTGGCCATCTGTGGCGACGGTGGATTCGCCATGACGATGAACGGCCTGATGACCGCCGTTGAACAGAATATTCCGATCATCAATGTGGTCTTCAACAATCATGCCTTGGGTTGGGTATTGCATGGCAGCGGTCCATTCGCTGCTGAATTCAACGACTTCGATCATGCCGAGATGGCGCGTGCCATGCATTGTCATGGCATTCGGGTGACCAATCCTGCCGACCTGGAACCCGCCATCCGCGAAGCAATGGCCTGCGGCAAACCCTGCGTCATCGACGTCGAAACCTCCCTCAAGGTCTCGTTCCGCGACGTCACCTCACCGCTGGCTGGTTGAATGTCAGGAAGATCTGATTAGTCAGATCTTCCTGAGTGGTGCAAGGATGCACCACCATTTTTCATGCGTGAAACGCAGGGCCTCTTCTTAAAAAGGGGGGGCGAGGAACACGCAGTGTTCCGAATTGGGCAATTCGCAGGAGCGAATTGATCAGAAATACCTTAGGAGAAGTTGTCATGAATGAAGATCTGGCCCCCATCGCAACCGGTGTGATCTTCGAAGATGAGAAGGTGCGCGTCTGGAACCAGGTGGTTCCCAAGGACGGTCTGATAGAAAAACATGCCCACACCCACGACTACTTTTTATTGCATGTCAGTGGCGAAGGTCCAATCGCGGTTACCTTTCACGACGGAACAGGTGGCAAGCTGGGCGAACACTTCATGTTCAAACCAAAACCAGGTTCCGCCGACTTCGTCAAAAAAGGTCATGTCGAGACTGCACACAATCAGGGCGAGGAGTACCGCGCGATACTGGTCGAACTGAAGAACACATGATGGAAGTGCCAGGGCAAGCGCGACGCCATTGTCTCCGTGAATCACCAAGAGTTGGCCCCTATAAAACCAACCGATCAGAACTTTCCTAACGAGCAAATTCCAGATCAATCACCACCAGAAACCGCTTGGCTGCTTCCGACAGTGGTTGGTGTTTGCGCCAGTACATGCCAACCGTTCGCGGAATGGTGGAGAAAGGCAAGCCTTCCACGGGGTGCAGTCCGTCCAGATCCGGCAACAAACGATTCGACACAAAGGTCACACCCTTCCCGGCTGCCAACAACGCCAGGCGGGTATCAAGGTGGCTGATTTCCCATATTGAGGAAAACAACCGCCTTATCCGCTCCTGACCGGGCCTCTTGGTGACCTCATCAAGATAGGAGGTGATCAGTATGGTGCGATCAAGGACTGCCATCGGGTCGCTACGCAAGCGAGCAAACTCCGGATGGTTTTCGTGTACCACCAGTACCCGCGTTTCATCGAAGCACGCACGCGTCGCAAAGTGACCGGGCATCTGATGCTGAAAAGGTCCAAACGCCAGTTCCCAACGATTCTCATCAACCCCGTAGATCATCTCCCGGCTTGGAGCGACGTCCAGCTTCAGGCGAGTCAACGGATTGCGCTCGCAGAATTTCAGCAGCAGTGTCGTGCCATGTAACCGATGCACTGAACTGCTCATCGCGAGATTGAGCGTTGAGAGTGCCCCACCACGGATCAGCTCGATATCGTCGAGCGCTACCCGTTCTTCGTTCAGCATCGTCTGTGCAAACCGGAACAGCCGTTGACCGGCTTCCGTCAATCGCGGCTTTCGACCTCGGGTCAGCAATCCGGTACCAAGGCGATGCTCCAGATTCGCCATGGTCTGACTGACTGCAGACTGCGAGAGATTCAACCGTTCTGCGGCGCGCCCGAAACCCTCCTCCTCGACGATGGCCGACAGTACACGAAGCTCGTTGCGTTCAATCTGCATGGCTGAAGTGTGGCCCAGACGGCGAAGTCTGACCAGCAGCACAACTGATGGATCAATCAGTTGCGCTGATGGTTAAGCAAATCCTTGCACTCTTCCACCCAATCGCGCTCGTTGGGAGAAGGCTGCCGTCGTAACTTGACTCCACCCGATTCTGAGCGAGCAGTGATGACCACCAACAATGGAATAGCCAAGGGACTGGAAGGGATTGAAGTCGATGAAACTGCGGTAAGCCTAGTTGATGGCAGCCGCGGCACACTCAGTTATCGCGGCTACCCACTCGAGACACTGTTGAACTGGCCGTTTACCCGTGTTGCACTCCTGGTGCTTGGTGACAAAGAACCCGACGAGGCAGAACTCACGGCATTCGAAGATGAACTCACCGAGCATGCAGCGCTTCGTCCAACGGAAACCGCACTGCTGGACTTGCTAGCCCCGACCGCAGCCCATCCGATGCAGGTGCTGATCGCGCTGGCCACAACCCTGGAACATGATCAACGTGCGTTTACGCGTTATGGCGAGGCGGCACGCGGGCTGAGCATAGCCGCAAGACTGCCGACAGCGCTCTCCTATCTTCTGGCCAGGCGACGTGGTGTCGCCTGGCCGGTCATGCTGGGCGCCTCTGCGAGCCCGGTCACTCGCTATCTGAACGCCATCGGCGCCTCATCCAACCCGACATTGGCGCGGGCCATGGAGGTCACCCAGATTCTGCAGATCGAGCATGGATTCAACGCCGGTACATTTGCAGCGCGTGTGGTAGCGAGCACCCTGGCTCCGATTGAAAATTCGATCGCCGGCGCATTTGCGGCACTACACGGCATATTGCATGGAGGCGCCGACCAGGCAGCGCTCGAAACCGCACACAAGGTCGGATCACCGGCGGCGGCTTCCGCCTTTGTCGATGACTGTCTGGCGACGGGCAACAAAGTCATGGGGATGGGTCACCGTGAGTACAAGGTACTCGATCCTCGTGCTCGGTATGTCAAACAGTTCGCGATCGAACTATCGCGCGGAACACCGCTGGAAAACACTGCTGCAACGCTGGTAGCCATCGAAGAGCGATTCACCCAGCGGATGCGCGAGAAGAACAAGCCTCTTTACGCCAATCTCGAGTTTTACAAAGGAATCGTCTATTCGTGCGCAGGGTTGCCACCGGATTTCTTTACGGCGACCTTCGCGATGGCGCGCGTGTTCGGGTATGTCGCGCACTTCATGGAATCGAGGAAGGACAATCGCCTCATTCGTCCCTCCGCGCGTTATGTGGGCCGGATGCCTGATTCACCGTAGGAGCGATCTCCCGATCGCGATCCTCGATGATTCCACCATCGCGGTCGGAGACCGCTCCTACAGCAGCTGGAGCACCAACCTCTGTAGGAGCGATCTCCTGATCGCGATGGGCATCCACCATTCACGTTCGATGGCTTGTCATATCCAGTGATGTCGCTCCCTACACCACTTCCCCGAATTTGTCGCCATCGTGTCGCCATCGAACACCAGCTATAGTGCGCGCTCCTTCCTTCGTTCACGGAGTAACGACACCGTATGCTGCCGCCGATTGCCGATCGAATTGCCCAGGAGCTTAATGTCAGGGCTGCCCAGATCAATGCCGCTATCGCCCTGATGGATGAGGGTGCCACGGTGCCGTTCATCGCACGCTACCGCAAAGAAGTCACCGATGGTCTGGACGACACCCAGCTGCGTCACCTGGAAGAACGCCTCGGTTATTTGCGCGAACTCGAAGAGCGACGCGGCGCAGTACTTGAAGCGATTCAGGCACAAGGAAAGCTCACTCCAGCGCTTCGCACTTCGATTGAAGATGCAGACACCAAGCAGCGGCTTGAAGATCTCTACCTGCCCTACAAGATCAAACGCCGAACCAAGGCCCAGATCGCTCGTGAAGCTGGCCTGGAAGCATTGGCGGACCAGCTGCTTGCGGATCCGACCTTGCAACCCGACGCGATTGCGAACACTTTTCTGCGCGAACCTTTCACCACCGAAGCCGGCGACAACCCCGGAGTGGCCGATGCCAAGGCGGCACTTGAGGGAGCCTCTTCAATCCTCATCGATCGATTCGCAGAAGATGCCGACCTGCTCGCTGACCTTCGTAGTCATCAATGGGAAAAGGGATTGCTGGTGTCCGAAGTCGACCCCGAAAAGGCTGCGGGTGGTGAAAAATTCAGAGACTATTTCCAGTATTCCGAGCTGATCCAGCGCTTGCCACCGCATCGCGCACTGGCCGTCTTTCGTGGCCGCACGGAAGGTGTGCTTAAACTCTCGCTCAAGCTCCCCGAAGAAATCGAAGCGACCAGTTGGAGTTCCTCACTCGGGACATGCGAGCAGCGCATCGCTTCCCATATCAAGTGGCGAGATGAAGGTCGGGCCGCAGATGCCTGGATCGGCAGCACGATACGACTGACCTGGCGAGCGAAGCTCTCACAGTCCATCGAAACAACTCTCTTCGGTGATTTGCGCGGCACCGCTGAAACGGAAGCCATACGCGTGTTCGCGCGCAATCTGCGAGACCTGTTGTTGGCTGCACCGGCTGGAGCACGAACCACCATGGGTCTTGATCCTGGCATCCGCACCGGCGTGAAAGTGGCTGTTATCGACAGCACCGGCAAGTTGCTCGATACCGATACGATCTATCCGTTTGCTCCGCGCAACGATATTCGCGGCAGCCTCACCACGCTTGCGCAGCTGTCGGCCAAGCACAAGGTTGATCTTATCGCCATTGGCAACGGCACAGCCTCGCGTGAAACTGATGCGTTGGTGAGTGCACTGAAAAAACAGTCGCCCGAACTGGGCTTTCGCGCCATAACGGTTTCCGAGGCCGGGGCTTCCGTATATTCAGCGTCAGCATTGGCTGCGAAAGAGTTTCCCCAGCTTGATGTCAGCTTGCGAGGTGCCGTTTCCATCGCACGACGACTTCAGGATCCACTGGCCGAGCTGGTCAAGATCGATCCGAAGTCGATTGGCGTGGGCCAGTATCAGCACGACGCCAATCAGGTCCAACTTGCGCGGGCGCTGGATGGCGTTGTGGAAGACTGTGTGAACAGCGTTGGCGTCGATGTGAACACGGCGTCTGCTCCCTTGTTGGCCCGGGTCGCAGGTCTCACCACGACACTTGCAGAAAACGTGGTCCAGCTGCGCGATGAGCGCGGTGCGTTTCGTTCACGCAAGGAACTTCTCGACGTGCCAAGACTCGGCCCGAAAGCATACGAGCAAGCTGCAGGCTTTCTGCGCATCGCCAACGGCGACAACCCACTCGATGCCTCTGCGGTACACCCCGAGGCATACCCGGTGGTCGAGAAAATCCTTCGGGATCTACAGCAACCCGTCAGCGTTGTGATGCAGCAACCTCAACTGCTCAAAGCCGTCAATCCCGGCAAGTACACCGATGAACGCTTCGGCCTGCCCACCGTCAAGGACATTCTTGCCGAGCTCGAAAAACCTGGCCGCGATCCGCGTCCGGAATTCAAGACGGCCCGCTTCAATGAATCCGTTAACGAGTTGAAAGATCTGCAGCCCGACATGGTGCTGGAAGGTGTGGTAACCAACGTCACCAATTTCGGCGCTTTTGTGGATATCGGTGTTCACCAGGATGGCTTGGTGCACATCTCGGCTCTGGCCGAACGCGTCGTCAAAGATCCTCATGAGATCGTCAAAGCTGGCGACATCGTCAAGGTTAAGGTGATTGAGGTGGATGTTGCTCGAAAGCGCGTCGCATTGACGATGCGACTGGCAGATCCAGCGGCTGATCGAAGCAGACAGACCGAGGACAGGCGGCCCCGTCAGGAGGCGCCACACAAGCAGACAACAAACAAACCTGCCGACACACGCACAATGGGATCGATGGCGAGTGCATTTGCCAACGCCAAACGCAAATAGTCGAACCAGAAGCGGAACGTAAGATGCTTGATCCTCTACGCGCTGAATGAGG
>CAMDVY010000102.1 GCA_945878745.1 Klebsiella pneumoniae
AGCGGCGAGCGTCCGGTACTCATCGGTGGTCTTCGTGTTTCTCGAGGCCAGACGGTTCGTGTCAGCTATCTGCTGCGCGTAGGCGCGGGAGTAGGGCAGGGCGATTATGAAAACAGGGTCAGTGCCACTCTGGGCAACGCGCTGATTGGTAATGTGGCCACCGCCACCGTACAGGTCGTATCGGACCCGGATTTTGAGCAGACGACGATCATCGGTAAGGTCTTTGATGATCAAAACGCCAATGGCCAGCAGGATCCGGGTGAGTCCGGCGTTCCCGGTGTTCGATTGGCTACGGTTACCGGATTGCTGATCGAGACCGATGTTCATGGTCGATATCACCTCGCTGCAGTGGATGTTGAGCGGTTTGATCGTGGGCAGAACTTCTATTTGAAACTGGACACCACGACTCTGCCGGAAGGCACCGAAGTGGTCAGCGAGAATCCGCGGGTGGTTCGCGTCACTCAGGGGCTCATGTCGCAGATCAACTTCGCACTGAAGTTGCACGCACCCATGGCGATCGAAGCGATCGAAGTCGGCGATGTATTCTTCGATTCAGGCACCAGCACCGTCAAGTCGCGCTATCTGCAATTGCTGGACGATATGGCGGCTCGTCTGGAAGATCGGAATGGAGGAGACATCGTCATTCTGTCACGCGCGGGAGAAGAGTCGTTGGCCCTCGCACGCGCACAGGTGTTGCGAAAGCTGCTGATCGACCGGTTGGCCGAAACAGCGCCGAACTACGCAATCATCGTTCAGACCGAGGTCAATGGAGATGAAGTCGCAAGACTCAATGATGGCAGCACGTCGATCAACGCCGAGCTATTCTTCGATACTGATCAGGCGACCATCGGCGCTGAATATCAACCAATGATCGATTCACTGGCGCGACAGATTCGGGGCGGATGCAGCGGTGAGATCGTTGTTGAAGGCTACGCCGATCAACGTGGTCGAGATGGTTACAACAAGGAGCTTTCGAATCGTCGCACCGAGGCCGTTCGTAAAGCCCTGGAAGCTGCTGGCGCGTTCCAAACGCCAGTACCAAAGTGTCCTTCGGCACAGCCAAATAGCCCTCTGGATAACAAGCCGCCGGGTGCACCCTTGGGTGCTGTTCAGGGACCAGGGTCGCCGGGAGCAACAATGATCAGTGTGCTGCAGAAGTTGCTGGGAAGCGCGTTGGAAGTATTGGCATCCGATGCTTATGCGGCGGAGATTGTCGATTCAACCGTCGCTGTGGGTTCGGATGAACCATGCGGACTGAATTACTGTGCCAGCGACGAAGGTGTTGTTGTGCGCATTCTCAACCACGGAGAAGACAAGGTACGCAATCCATCTACAACGCCTGAAGCGCTGCACGACAATCGCGCAGTGTCGATTAGCGGTGAGGTCAAACTTCCGGTCGGCGCGGAAGATACAGGTAATCGTGATCACGCGTCGATTCGAGGCCGTTTCCGCAAGGAGCTCGCGGATGGATCGTCGTTGTGGATAACCGAAGACCCTCTGGGTGGCGTGCCGATGCTGGCCTTCACACCTCCCGCTGGAATCACCACGCTCGAAACCGGTATAACGGGCGCCGTCAGCATTCCGTTCTACACGAACTATGCCGATTTCATGACCCGCCTTGAACTTTCGATTTACCGATCGACAGATGTGGACCGGGTGGCACCGATTGCAGTTCTCGAGGCAATGCCTCGCCAGTTGGGTGAGGTCCTCTGGGCAGGCCCTTCGGTAAGAGTCGACGAGGAGTTCATCGGGGTACTCAGAGCCTATGACGCCAGTGGCAACTTCGATGAAACACGGCTGCAGAATTTTGTCCTTGCGGACTTCAACGAATTCGAACCTGCCGAGCGAGAGCGGCTCATGCCGCAGGGTGTTGATCGCTGGCGCGCGGTGTTTGGTCGCAACGATCTGACTCTGCAGAACATCCCGCTGCATGCTTCACGTGTTCGATTGCACGGTGATGTGCGTGGAGAAATGCCGGAAATCAGGATCAACGGAGCACATCTGCCACTCGATGATACCAATCGATTTGCGGTGGAATACCTCTTGCCCGTTGGCAAACACGACTTTGTCGTGAACATCCAGCGTGCTGGCGAAGCGGAACAGATGCAGACCGTTGAAACAGAGGTGACTGGTCGTTACATATTCCTGGCGGCTCTGGCTGACGTCACGCTTTCCGACAACAAGATCTCAGGCAGCGTCGAACCGCTATCTGGCGATGATCGTTACGATGGCGACTTCATGGTCGACGGTCGTCTGGCCTTCTATCTCAAAGGCAAGATCAAGGGGCGATATCTTGTCACCGGCCAGATGGATACGCGAGAGGATGAGATTGGCGATATCTTCTCGGATATCCATCGTAAAGATCCCGATGCGTTGTTCCGTCGTCTGGATCCGGATCGCTACTACCCGGTGTATGGCGATGATTCAACAACCGTCGCTGACGTCAATACCCTGGGGCGCATGTACGTGCGAGTCGACTGGGACAAGTCGCAAGCCCTGTGGGGCAACTACGACACCGGCATGACGGGCACCGAGTTTGCTCAATACAACCGCAGCTTGTATGGCGCGCGAGGTGAGTACAACAGCACGCGGACCACTGAATTGGGCGAAGCGAAGACCCATGCCAAGGCCTTTGTCTCCGAAACACAATCCGCATTTGGTCATGCCGAGTTCTCAGGTACAGGCGGTAGTCTCTATTACCTTCCCCATACCGACATTCTGCCGGGATCGGAAAAGATAACGCTGGAACTGCGTGACCGTGATAGCAACCGTGTGGTTGAAACGATGGTGATGGTTCGGGGCCAGGACTACGAGATCGATGAAATCCAGGGTCGCGTTATCCTGACGCGTCCGCTGATGCAGATCCGCAGCCGTGAGACATCCATCGTTCGTAACACCCCGCTGGATGGTGATGTGCCTCTGGTACTGGTTGACTACGAGTACCTGCCGGATGATTTCAGCGCTGATCACGTGACGATTGGTGGCCGTGGCAAACACTGGTTTGGTGAGCACATCGCAGTAGGCGGAACCTATGTCATGGAAGGTCGTGGCGCTGAGGACTACGACATGCATGGGGTTGACCTGACGCTGCAACAAGGTCGAGGCACTTATCTGAAACTCGAGTATGCCGGCAGTACAGCAAGCCAGGCGAACTCCTTCTTCTCGGACAATGGTGGGTTGAGCTTTGCACAACGCAGCGATACCGACGCTCGTGGTCGCGATGGCTCGGCCATGAGTGTGGAGGGGCGTGCGAACCTGCGCGAACTCGGCTGGACCCGCATGGATTTGACCATCGGCACCTGGTGGCGCGATTCGGACGATGACTTCTCCGTGGCGAGACGAGATGTCGGATTTGATCTCACCGAGTATGGGTTCGAAGCTGCCGGTCGATTCAACGACGCGATGGGCTTTGTACTTCGGTCCTCGACTGTCGAACGTGACTTGGTACAGGACGATATCCGGTCTGCCTTGTTTGACTGGCAACTGTCGGACAGCAATCGGTTGCGTGTTGAAGTGCAGCAACTGGAAAGTTCCGATTCTTTCACCGGGAACAAGCGCGATGAAACGGTTGCCGCAGTGGAGCTGGCTCACGCGCTCACCGAGTCCTTCGAGATTTTCGGTGGTGGTCAATCAACGTTGCAGGATTCCGGTTCAGCGGCTGACAACAATGATCTGGTGTTCGCAGGAACGCGCAATCGACTGACAGAAAAACTTCGTCTGGAGACAGAAGTCACTTACGGTCATCGTGGGGAAGGTGGCTCCATCGGTCTTGACTACGCACGCAATGAACGACACAGCTTGTATGGTTCTTACACACGCTCCACCGATACCACCCTGCTGCCTGGTGGTGGCGAAGCGGTAACCTTCGGTAACCGCTTCCGTGTGAGCAACCAATCGACGCTGTTTTCGGAAAACCAGTTTGTTGCCGAAGACCAGGGCAGTGGATTCACCCACGCCTACGGCATCGACTACTCACCACGTCCGGGCTGGAGTCTCGGGATGAGTCTGCAGAAAGGAGAACTGGACGCCGTGAGCGGGCTTGTTGACCGTCGCGCAGCCACGCTGTCAGGTGGGTATAGAAGCGATCGATTCAACTGGCGCAGCGTGCTTGAGTTGCGCAAGGACAAAGGCGCAGAAGAGCGCGATCAGATTCTGACGACCAACGCCGCGGACTTCCGGATCAATGAGAGCTTTCGAGTGCTTGGCAAGTTCAACTATTCGAAGACGGATGACGATCTGCTGGGCCTGGTTACCGGTGGCAAGTTCACCGAAGCGGGCGTCGGGCTCGCTTATCGTCCGGTCCACAACGATCGGCTGAATCTGCTTGCCAAATATGTCTATCTCTACGATCTGCAGAGCTTCGGGCAGTTTGACGCCGGGCTTGATCAGCGATCGAATATCATCACGGCTGAAGGTCTCTATCGTTTAAGCAGCCGATGGGGCATCGGTGCCAAGTACGGCATTCGCAAGGGTGAGTTGCGCGCGGAACGTGCCCAGGGCGAGTGGTTCGAATCAACCGTGAACTTCGCGTCGGTTCGGCTTCGTTACAACATCATGCGCAAGTGGGACGCCCTGGCGGAGTACCGGCGGCTTGAAGTGGACGAGGACAACAGCGTTCGTGATGGCTACCTGATCGGTGTGGATCGACAGATCGGCGACCATCTGCAGTTTGGTGTGGGTTATAACTTCACCGATTTCAGCGACGACCTGCGTATCCTCGATTATGACCAGAAGGGTTGGTACATCAACATCGTGGGCAAGATCTGAGGATCTCGCGCCGCATTCAGCGACTGGGATATCGCGATCGGGAGATCGCTCCTACAACAGGGCACTCCTCTTTGTAGGAGCGGTTTCTGACCGCGATCCGATGCAGATCCAGAGATC
The DNA here is from genome assembly GCA_945878745.1 of Klebsiella pneumoniae. Taxonomy (GTDB): domain Bacteria; phylum Pseudomonadota; class Gammaproteobacteria; order Pseudomonadales; family Azotimanducaceae; genus SYFY01. Next base: position 4,885 of record CAMDVY010000102.1, read on the forward strand.
GCGATCAGGAGATCGCTCCTACGGTTAGCATGGGCCCCCGTGCCTCAAACGTTCGGCACGAGATATTGTCGATCTTCCGCGTCACAAGCCAACGATTCAGTTTCGCTACGCCGCATCACCGCACCGTCGGGTGCGTACTGAAGAATGTAGGATTTGCGGATACCGTTGGTGAGATTCGGTCCGGTGCGATGGGGTGTCAGGCTCGAGAACACGACGATGGACCCAGCCCTGGCCGGCACCGCGACGGCACCCTCTGCCTGGTCGATACATCGGAACCCCAATGGGGTCCATTCGTGTTTGAGTGTGCCCTGCCGATGAATGCCTGGAATGACCCACGGGCAACCGTTCTCTTCGGTGGCATCGGTCAGAGCCACCCAGCAGGTCAGATATTGCTGTGGTTCGACGAAGGTATAACCATTGTCCTGATGCCAGGGAAACTCGTCGGGCGTGCCGGGTTTTTTGTAGACCGCTTGATCCCAGTACAGGCGCACAGCCGGCCCGATGAGATCATGAGTCAGCGCGCGAAACACCGGGTGGAGTGAAAACGACTTCAACGCCTTCGAGCGTGTCACGAGATGCGGTGAAAAGGTGATTTCCCCGGCGCGCGCGATAGAGTGGGCCCCATTTTCCCGAGTCTTCAAAAACGCTTCGGTCGCTTCTTCGAGCGGCGCGACAGCTTCAGCGACCTCGTCCATCTCGGCCTGGGTAAACGCCGATTCCAGCAGGAAATAACCGTGTTCGGCATAAGCCCGGGCCTGGGCGTCGGAAATCAACTGATAAGGCGAGGAGACGGGCTGTCGCCATTCAAAATGAGTGTTGAGGGGGTGCCTGGTCAGCTGCATCTGGATTTCCGCTTGATTTGGCCGGCGACGGCGACACTATAGCCTATTCAAAATTTCCACTGGAGCACCCCCGCCGATGTCTTCCTCAACGGCCCGCCTCATAGACGGCAAGGCGATCGCCCAGGATATTCGCAATGAAGTGAAGGCTCGTGTCGAAAAACGGGTGGCAGCCGGATTACCCCGTCCTGGTCTGGCTGTGGTGCTCGTCGGACAGGACGAAGCCTCCCGAATCTACGTGCGCAACAAGCGCAAGGCGTGTGCGGAAACCGGCATCCTCTCGGTGGCCCATGACCTGCCCAGCAGCACCACGGAAGCGGCGCTGCTCTCACTGGTTGACGAGTTGAACGATGATCCCACCGTGCACGGGATCCTGGTGCAACTGCCGCTGCCGGCACACATCGACAGCCGACTGGTGATAGAGCGAGTTCGTCCGAGCAAGGATGTGGATGGCTTTCATCCCTACACCGTCGGACGACTGGTACAGAGAATACCCCTGCTGAGGCCGTGTACTCCCTTCGGCATTCTCACGCTGGTTGAGCGAATTGGTGTGGATCCCAAGGGCAAGGTGGTGGTGATCGTTGGGGCGTCGAATCATGTCGGTCGACCTTTGGCCCTCGAGTTCCTGCTGGCAGGGTCCACGGTCACCATCTGTCATCGGTTTACCGTTGATGTGGAAATCGAAGTTCGCCGGGCCGAGATTCTGGTGGTTGCGATTGGCAAACCCGGAATCATTCCTGGTGAATGGGTGAAGCCCGGCGCCGTCGTCATCGATGTGGGTATCAACCGACAACCCAACGGCAAACTCATTGGTGACATCGGTTTCGAAGCGGCAAGTCAACGCGCTGCATGGATCACGCCGGTGCCTGGAGGCGTAGGGCCAATGACCGTCGCCATGTTGATGCACAACACCCTAGCCGCGGTAGATGATGCAGAGGCGGGGGCGTGAATACATGATCGCGATCTGTTGGTTGCATGATTTTGCAGGCGCGAGCGCCTGATCGCGATCTTCGATGATTCCGACAATCGCGGTCAGAGACCGCTTACAAGGTGATCGCGATCAGAGACCGCTCCAAAAAAGGCAGGAGATACATCGTGGCACTCACCGATGACGAAAAAGAACAGTTCCGCAAGCTGGGCTATCTCATCAAGCCCGGTTTTCTGGATGCATCACGCGTGGCCGCAGTTGCCGCTGAAATCGATCGTTATATGGAGATTGAACCACGCTTCGACGGCCGCAATGTCTGGCGATATGAGCAGCTCTGCAGCCTGATTGTCGACCAGAAAACTCTGGCGATCACCGACGACATCATGGGTGGCTCGGCTTTTGCCTTCCACCATTGTCATGCGGCGCGACACGATCCGGGACTTGCTGGCGTGTCATGGCATCACGACTACGAACAGATCCCGCAGACCAATCGCAGTCATGTGCAACTGCATGTCCTGCACTACCTCGACGGGTTGAATGGCACGGTCGGTGATCTCCTCTTGTTACCAAAGAGCCATCGCTCCGTGATGCGCCGGGATGCACTGTCGTTCCTGCGAGAGCAGGAAATTCCCGGGATGGTGGTGGTGAACGATATTCCGCCTGGCACTGTGGTCTTTGCGCATTCAGCGCTGGTGCATGCACGGCGCGCACAACCCGGTGGCGGGAATCGAAGGCGCTATTTCATCGATATCGCCTTCATGCAGGAGGGAGTGTTGTGGCCGTCGTATGGTCGTGAAGGCTGGCGAGACACGCTGGAGGCACTCGATTCGAAGCTGCATCAGGCCGATCGACCACAGTTGTTCAAAGCGGCTGCTTTTTTCGACATCGCTGATGCGGTGGCTCGAGTGCAGGGCTCGACCGGTAGTCTGGCGATGCGACTGCCAGAAGCCCAGGGTGTCGCACGTCCCGTGTCGGGCGCTATTCCGATCGTGCAATGACCATTCAACCTGATCAGTCCTTGCCGGCAGCAAGCGACATAGACAAACCGTTTGCACTCGACGGCGCGACGATCACAGACTTTCAACGCGATGGTCACGCAGTCGTTCGGGGCCTGGCGAGCGCGGATGAAATCGAACGCTATCGCCCTGCTATCGAGGCCGCAGTCGGCAAGCTGGCAGCCCGAACACCACCGATTGCCGAACGCGATACGTACGGCAAGGCCTTCCTCCAGGCGCACAACCTCTGGACCCGCGATGAACTCATCAAGTCCTTCGTGTTTTCAGCGCGGTTTTCTGCCGTGGCAGCACAGTTGGTGGGGTGTCCAGGTGTTCGCCTTTATCACGATCAGGCGTTGTTCAAGGAACCCGGGGGTGGTCATACCCCCTGGCATCAGGATCAGGCGTACTGGCCGCTTGATACCAATGACACCATCACGATGTGGATGCCGCTGGTGGACGTGCCTGCCGAAGTCGGTTCGATGACTTTTGCCAGTGGCAGTCAGCAACGAGGTGATCTTGGCCGCTACATCATTGGTGATGAGTCCGAGATCAAATTTGGTGAAGTGGTTGAGCAACTCGGTCTGCCCACGACGACCCACGGGGCGATGCGTGCGGGCGATGCCACCTTTCATCGTGGCTGGACCCTGCATCGTGCACCAGCCAACCCCACAGGCTTGCTTCGTTCGGTGATGACGGTCATCTGGTTTGCTGAAGGCACTCGGATAGCGGCCGATGTCGGTGGGGCTCGATTCTTCGATCACAAATTATGGCTGGCAGGGATCACACCTGGCGAGCCGGCGGTGGGACCGCTCAATCCGTTGCTGTGGCCGCGTCGTTGATCTGATTGCCGCCGATGTTGTTTTGGCGGGGTCTATAAAGTATACCGTGTGTGACAAAAATCAGGTTGTGCAGGATGAAAATTGGCGCCTTTGCTTCGTTCATGACGCCATTAAGCTCGCCGCAGCTGATGCAAAATCTGGCACGTGATCTTGAGCAGGCCGGAATGGACTCGCTCTGGCTTGGCGAACACGTGGTACTTTT
>CAMDVY010000103.1 GCA_945878745.1 Klebsiella pneumoniae
TACCGGCCACCATGGCCTTACCCAGACGGAGAATTGCGATCTGCTCCTGCGTCGACAGCCACTGATTGCCATCGTTACCTCGTTCACCCAACAGGTCACGTGCAGCCAGTTGCGCGAGTGCATCGGTCTCCTGTATTGCCATTCCCTGCTCTCTTGCCAGGGCTGCCATCAGCACGTCATCCCTCAGCTTGGAACCGTAGTCGCCCAGCCACTCGGGGCGTTTCCATTCGCGCGTGGTAATGTCCTTGAAAGCAGCTGCCGCGCGACTCTTGTCACCGGCGATCGCCAATGCCGCTCCCAGGTGCGCCAGCGGCAATGGAGCAATCAGTTTTTCCCGCTCGTTGTCATAAACCGCGCGCAAGGTACCCAACGGCGCCTTGCCGGCCAGCGCCAGCACGTATCCGGCATGTGCAAGTTCAGCCAGGCGCATGTGTTCGTAGTGTTCAAACTCATAGTGCGTGTTGCCACCTTTCAGCACGTCCTCCAGCAGTCGGTCGAGCGCCTTGTCGAGCATCGCCGCTGGAATCGCCTGACCGGCCGCACGCGCCTGCAGAAGCAACTCCACGACATAGGGTGTAATTACCGAACTACCCTCGCCTTCTCCTGGCCAGAGACTGAAGTGACCGGACTCGTTCTGCATGGTCGCGAGCCTGGCAAAAGCAGTTTCCAGCGACGCTGCGCGCGCCGGACCGGAAACATCGATCGGCTGATTATTCTGATCTCGCAGGCTGCTGGCTTCGATACCCAGACGCGATCGGGTTTCGTCATCCAGCAGCACCAGCGGCATGGCGCGAGACGTGGTCTGCTCGGCACAACCGTAGGGGTACTGCATCAATGCCTGGGCAGATTGAACATAAGGCATCGGTGGCAAACGACCGATGCTGATCCGCTGCACGATCGACGCGGGGTACAGACCATCACGCAACCCACTATCCGGCAACACCGTTGACCCGCCTGTTACCGAGGCCAGTTTCATGCGCTGCACCGCCGGCCATCCGGCACGAACGACCACGCTGAAACTGCGGTCCAGCGCCACCTCCGAACCCTTGAGTTTCACCTGGATTCGGCCAATGCCAAAACCGTCACGGGCCTGCACCGGAATGCTGAGCGTCGTGCGTTCACCATCGGCCAGCGTGACACTCTTTGGTGCACCGCTGACAGCGATTGGACCTTCCGTATCGAACTGCAAATTGAATTCGCCCGCCTTGCCACTCGCATTGTCGAGATCCAGAGAGAGCCGACTGTCATCACCCGGAGCCAGCACACGCGGTAGACTGGCTTCCATGATCACCGGTGCGCGCACGATCGTCTCATGCTGAGCGGCGCCAAACTGCTGATCGCCATACACCACTGCACGAATACGCAACGTGCCGTTGAAGTCCGGTACATTCACCTCAACTGAAGCCTTGCCGTTTGCATCAAGCGTTACCGGCGCAGCCAGCAGATCGACGATCCGGATTTCAGTATTCGGTCGACGTCCTTGCGGCAGCGCCAGCACTGCGGCATCACCGCCATATCGAAGCCGGGCCTGATTGCCCGCAAAACTCTCGATCACCCGACCGTAGACGTCGTACGCATCCACACCAAATCGTCGAGGCGCGAAAAACCACGCCGCGGCGTCGGGAACCGGGAACGATGTCATGTTGAGGACGCCGGCGTCAGTAGCAGTGAGTCGTACGTTCGCCTGTTTGCCTGCCAGGGACGGCGCGACAACTTCAAGCGTCAATGGCTGCATGGGTCGCATGGTCTCCGCCCCCTGCACGGTTACCGCGATCTTGCGATCCCCACGATTCAATGGCACGTGTGCGATGCCGACCGCTCGATTCGGGGTGATGGCATCGGCGCTCGATCCCGGCCTGAACACCAGCGCGGTGAAATATAGATCGTGCCGATTCCAGGCTGGGTCAAGCGGCAATTCGACCGTCGTGCCTTGACCCACCGTCATTGTGCGGTGCCACAACAGGTGGTCCCCTTCAAGCATCAGCAGGGCGGGCCCTTCGTGAGGCGCCGTGAGTGTGATCGTGGCCGTCTCTCCGCTCGTGTAGGACGGCTTGTCGAGCACTACCTTGACCTTGTCCGGACGTGCTTCGAGTCCGCGGCTTTCGCTGCTACCCCAACCGGCTTCAAACGGCTGGCGCAACACCAGCTTGGTCGCCGGATCCGTAATCTCCAGACGGTAGCTGCCCCACGTCACCGGTACACTGAGCTTGCCACGCGCACCGGCGGCAATCGTCAACTCCGTGTCGAGCACCGCTTCATCGCGCGTCGTGAAGTCGAAGGTCCAACCGGTGTTGTCGACGTATCGCCACTGGTAGTCACGCGCCTCCCGAATCACCTTCACCGTGAGCCGATCAGCGGCCAGCAGTTCACCTGCTGCGTTCGCGCGGATGATTTCGAAGGACGCGTCCGCGTCGGGGCTCGCCCCGTCTGCCAGATCAAAGAGGGGGCGCATGCCAACCAGTTCGTTTGCCGGCCAGACTGTCCGCTTGAGACTTCTGGTCACCGCACGTCCACCGGTTTCATGCACGCTACCCGCCAACACGACTTCAATCGGTGTTGTTGGAGGCGCCTCGCCGGGCAAGTTGATGTCCTGGGATAACTTGCCATCACCATCGAGCCTCGCGTCGATCAGATCATCCACTGCCTCCGGCATTTCTGCCTTGGCATCACCAAAACGAAAATCCTTGAGGGCTTCGATCGGATGCGGCTGTGGCAACTGCACCAGACGTGCAGTGAAACGATTGCCAGCGGCCGGGGCGCCATGCAGATAGTCAGCATCCACACGAACCGGGAATACGGCGCCTGCCTGCAACTGATCGGCGGTTGAGGTCAGCTCCAGTTTCAGTCGTTCCGGCAGAAACTCTTCGACCCGGAAGGAAAAACCTTGTGCCCGATCGCTGGATTCGGGGTCGGTTGCGAAGTCCACCGACCAGCGACCCGTTGCGGCATCGGCCGGTAACGAACGCGTGAATTCGTAGTAACCCAGTGCACCGGAACCCAGTTGTTGTTGAACCACCGCTTTGCCATCCGGCTGACGGAGCGTGGCAAACACCGGTTGTGCAGGGATCGCTGCGCCATCGTGATCGCGCAACAACGCCGAGACCGTAACCGTCTCCCCGGGCCGATAGAGGTCGCGACTCGCCCACGGAAAGATCTCCACCGTTCGTTGTGGCCTGCCGCTGACCGCAAACTCGGAGATATCCAGCGCTGGTTGATTGAATGGCAACAACGCCAGATCGTCACCTTTTTGCGCCAGCAACAGATGCTCGCTTTTCAGGCTGTAGTTCTCGAAGCGCGCAACCCCATCATCATCCGTTTCCGACTTGGCGATGAGGATGCCCTTGGCGTCACGTACTACCAGCTTGACGCCAGACTTCGGCTCGCCACTTTCCAGTGACGCGGCATGCACCAGTAGCCCGTTGGGGTAGTGACGGACGTGCAGCCCGATATCACTGACAAAAAACAGACTGGTGTCCTGTTCATACGGGAACGCGCCACCACGTTTCATCACCGCAAAGTAGAGACCAGGCGCCGACAGCTCTTCGATATCCCGAATCGGCAGATAGGTCAGCGTTCGCTCGTTGGGCACCCCTTCGATGGCAAACCGGTTCGAATACACCGAGTCGGCATACTTGGACATCTGTTCGAGGGACCAGTAGCTGCGTCGACCACCGGCGGAGAATTCGCCGAGAAAGGTGTTCAGGTGTTTGTCTCGCACGCGCAGGAATTCAACGTCCAGGTCCGACACGTTTACCGTCACCACTGGCAGACCCCGCGACTCATGCGCCGGTAACACACTGCCCTGACTGGCAAACCCGAGGATCGGCTCCAGCGGGCCGGTATGCACAGACTGGTCCGTATCCTTGCCGATGGTCGACCCGTCCACTGCAGCCAATGGTGCCTTCAATGTGACGGTGTAACTCTTGTTGCTCTCCAGATAAGGGAAACGCAACTCGCGTCCTTCATTTTCCAGTACCCAGCTGCCGGAAGGAATACCGCCTTCGCTGTCCTTGATGGCGAGCAGATCATCAAACTTCTGCGCACCCGCCAGTGGCATGGAAAACGTCAGCAGAATCGAAGCACGGCCGTCGTAGGTGGACGCATCTGAAGACACCAGCGCGAAACCATCAACCGCAGCTGCAGACTCCGTGGTCTGCGTAATGTCGGTCGTCGGCTGACCACCACCACATCCTGCCAGCCCACCCAGCAGAAACACGGTCGAAATCAACGCACGGAACATATGGGGGAAGCAGCGCGGCATCGAAGTACCTTTTCTCGATTGAGTAGCTGGTGAAATCGTCTGGAATGAAGTCGGCAACGACGGCAGTTTACGCTGACCTAAACCGTGGCAGTACAGGCGCGCGCGCCTACTCGACCAACATTTTCTGTCGGTACGCCGCCGCCCCGACCAGCAGCAGGCCGATGGCGATCGGCCCCATGAACAACGACACCAGGCCAAGCGATTGCGCCACGGCCAGGGGATCACCAAAAACATAGTCGGTACAGGCCGCCACCAGCGTTGGCCCCAGCGCAAGCCCAATGACATTGGTGGTCACCACGTACAGGCCGTTGATCACACCACGCATCTCGTTCGGCGTGACCATCTGCATGGCGGAAGTAATCAACGCCAGTGGCATCGTCACCGCAAAGCTGGCGCCGGCTATACAGCACAGCGCCATCGTCGCCGTGTCCTGAAACGGCAGGCACACCAGCATGGTCGCTGCGGTTGCAGCCCCGACCACCGCCACCCGTAACGGCGCATCGACATATCCCCAACGGGCCAGCACACGGGCGATGACAGGGCCGGAAAGCACGCCCGCCGAGCCCGCAATCAACGCGATGACGCCGTAGGTTCGCCCGGCATCGGCCAGGTCCCACCCGTACACACGAACCAGAATGGTGGGCGTCCAGCTCTGCAGGCCATACAGCATGACGATGATGAACGGCACACCCAGATGGAGTGCCACGTAGATCCGATGATTGGCCCGCATGTAGGCCCACACTTCACTCCACGGCGGCACCACCAGCCCGGCTTCCTTGCGCCCGGTCCGCAGCGGTTCACGAACCGTGGCGATCAGCGCAGCAATCAGGATGCCGGGCAGGCCAACGGCAATGAAAGTGAATTGCCAGGGTGCAAGCTGGCCCAGCAATGGCAGATCAATCGACTCGACCGTCCGTGTCCAGTCGAGCACTTCGGCCCCGGCGATCATGGCAATGCCAGCGCCGATGTACGGCCCCATCAGGTAGACACTGATCGGCCGCGACAACTTGTCGGGATGAAAGTAGTCAGCCAGCACCGACCAGGCGGCTGGGCTCAAGGCCGCTTCTCCGGCACCAACCCCCATTCGCGCAATCAGCAGCTGGGTATAGTTTCGCGACAACCCACAGGCGATGGTGGTCGCACTCCAGACCAGCACCCCACCAATCATGATCCACACGCGGTTGAATCGATCGACCATCCGACCGACGGGGACACTCATCAGCACATAGGTGGTGGCAAAAGCAAAACCTTGCAAAAAGCTGATCTGTGTATCCGAGATCGCAAGGTCAGCGCGTATGGGCTCCACCAGCAGATTCAGGACCTGTCGATCAACAAAGGAAAACGTGAAACCCAACAGGAGTACACACGTGACATACCAGCCGTGGCGCGCAGACGGCCAGCTGGCTGGATCGTCCAGCGACGGGGGAACTGAAGAACTTCTCGATGTCATGGCTTGTTGGATCCGCTCAGATCGGCCCCAGTTGACGCACTTCGGCTGACAGATGCACCAGATTCATCGCGCGAATCTGCCAGCCGGTGCCGGGCACAAAAAGAACCTCATCCACGTAGTTGCCCATCACCAGACGCAGGCGATTGTCAGGCCACACATGCCAGGCTTGCAGATAGCTGGTCATGCCTGCCGTTCCTTCGACGATCTGGTCCTGGCCTCTGGCATCCGTGCTGGTCTGCAAGGTCCGGATGTCGACGATCTGCGTACCTGCAAGATGCTGGGTGACGACATAATCGTTCAGCGCCTTCATCACCACCGCCGCCCAACCATCCGGTCCGATGGCCGCCAGCGGTTTGGCGGTGGCTCCCGTAACCTGAACCGACGCCTCAGGGGTGAAAATCCGATGATAGATCCGTCGCGCTTCCGCGTTGGCGTCGGCGTCACCCGTCATGCCAAAAAGATCTGTCGCGCGGCAGTACCAGCGGCGCAGATACTCGATCTCCTGCCGTGCCTGCACAAACAAGGGCGACGTGACAAACGTAAGTTCGGTGGAGGGGATGGTGGGCGTGTAACTCATGACGACGAACCGGACTGCAGATAACCACCACCTTTGACCACCTGTTTGATCTGCGTGAACTCAAGAATGCCCTCCATCCCGCACTCGCGTCCCCAGCCACTTTGTTTATAACCACCAAACGGCTGGGTCAACGACACACCAGCCATATTGATCGCGACGCTGCCGGCCTTGATTCGCCGGGCCATGGATTGTGCAAGCGAGGTATCCCGTGAATAGATCGAACAGGCAAGACCAAAGCGTGAATCGTTGGCGATGGCGATTGCCTCTTCGACGCCAGAATAAGGGATGACCGCGGTAACCGGTCCGAAGATCTCTTCCTGTGCAACGTGCATCGCATTGTCGACATCAGCAAGCAATGTCGGCTCATAGAACCAGCCACGATTCAGATGTGCTGGGCGACGTCCGCCCGCGACCACCCGCGCGCCATCGGCTTTGGCCTGCGCGACATGGGACTCCACGCGTGTCCTGGCCCGCTCGACCGCGAGTGGACCTCGATCGGTGCTGGTGTCAAACGGATCACCAATCCTGAGTGAACGGAAATGGCTGGCCAGCGCATCAACCACTTCGTTGTACCGCGAACGAGGCGCCAGCACCCGTGACAGATTGACACACACCTGGCCCATGAAGCCGGTCGATCCAACACCCAGCGTCTGCATCACCTCATCCAGATCCACATCGTCGGTTATGATGGCCGGTGATTTGCCACCCAGTTCGAGCGCGGTCCGAGCCAGCCGATCAGCGGTACGTTTGACCACGTCCACACCGATCGCGGTACCTCCGGTGAGTGCAACCATATCGATGCCCGGATGACCAACCAGATGTTGGGTCACCGGTGTGTCAGCGGCGAGCACACTGACCACGCCTGGTGGAAACGCAGCTTCTCTGATCGCTTCGGCGATGAGCCGGGACGTCAGCGGCGACTCCGGTGCATGTTTGACGATGACGGTACAACCGGCCAGGAGCGCCGGGATGATCTTCATACCCATCAGCACGATGGGTCCGTTGAACGTCATGATGCCAAGCACGGTGCCGATAGGCTCACGAAGCAGCAGGACATCACCACGATCTTCTTCAAACTGTGCGCGATGTGCGTTCGCCAGCGCGCCTCGCCAGATACTGACCCCGGCACCATCATTGATCATCTCACCGTGCGCGATAGTGGCACCGGACTCAAACGCCCAGGCGCGATTCAAAGCCGGCAGACGCACCTCCAGGGCATCACACAATCGGGTGCAAACGGCGATCCGTTCGCTCACTGACAGGCTGGGCCACGCTCCGGTGTCAAACGCCGTCCGTGCGGCCAATACAGCCGCATCGGCATCCTGCGTAGTCGGCAAGGCAACCCGCGCCACCGGTTCTTCCGTCGTCGGGGAAATGACATCAACCATCTCTCCCGTTCCTTGCTGCCAGTAGCCACCGATGAACTGTGCATCAAGCCCATGGATTTGAACGTCGAGAGAATCAGGATGCGCAGTCATGGTTGCTGTAAACCCTCCGGCTGGTTGGACGATATGTATTTGGACATGAACGGATTCAACGATGGTAAAAGTCAGGTGCCGGCGAACGATCAGGCAGCACAGCCACCGTCTCATCCACCTCTCGATAACAGACCGATGCAAACAATTCGGCTTCCAGTTTATCGAGATGCGCTGACCGTCCCGACGATTGGCGGCCATCGATAAACTGGTCCGGACGATCGAACCACAACTCCGTAAGGCAATCCCATGCACCGAAGAACTTCTCGCGCTCAGCGGCGCCCTTGGGTGTAAAGGCGTCAGCGCCTGGCTCGAAAAACTTGCTCATCACATCCACCGGAGCACGGAAGTTCATGACCAGTCCACGCAAACCCGGCAATTGAACCAGGCGAGCGGCATAACGGCCTGTGACATAGCTGCGAAACAGCTCGGCTGGCAAGCCGGGCTGCTGCTTCGCAAACTGGGTCAGCTTGAACACCTTTCGTTCCGGCCGCCGGACCGGCATCGCCACATGTTCAACCACCATGAACTGGAACGGTGAGCCGCCGTACAACCACGCGCCATCACCCCCAACTGCGGCCACCCGAGGATCATCTTCCAATCCGTTCGGGCCAGCCTTGTCACGTGCAGGTGTTTTCGCCGACAGATAGGTATCCAGTGAATCAAACAGCAACTGACCCCAGCCATCCCATAGCGCGTCGAAGCCAGTAAATTCATTGTGTGTAATGCGACTCGCCAGTGGTCCCAGCGTCTGTTCGATAGGTGTGTTGGCCTGCACGTTCAACACGTAGCCGCGAATGTTGTTGAGACGCCGACCATAGGAGTTGTGATAACCCACGTGCGCCGCACGATACTCATCGTGGGTCAGGTCGGGATGGCGACGAACAAAACCA
>CAMDVY010000104.1 GCA_945878745.1 Klebsiella pneumoniae
GAATTGCGGTGATCGCATAGTCGCAAGGCTCAGGGTCCCCAGGTCCATTCGAAAGAAACACACCATCGGGTTTGAGTGCGAGAACTTCTTCCGCCGACGTCTGTGCCGGGACCACCGTCAGAGCGCAGCCACGTTGTGCCAATAATCGAAGAATGTTGCGCTTTACGCCGAAGTCATAGGCAACAACCTTGAATTTGGGTTCAAGGAGTTCTCCGTAACCTCGACCAAGCTGCCAATCGGTTTGTGTCCAATCGCGACGAACTCCGGTGACCACCTTCGCCAGATCCATTCCCGCCAAACCAGGAAAGGCTTGAGCTGTGGCAATCGCTTCGTCAGCGCGACGACTGGCGTCGACACCAGCCAGAATGCAGCCTGCCTGCACGCCATGCTCGCGGATATGTCGGGTAAGCCTGCGGGTATCCACTTCAGCGATGGCAACCACATTCTGACGAGCCAGAAAATCCGGGAGGGATTCCGTTGCCCGCCAATTACTGACACGGCGAGGTAACTGACGAATGATCAAACCGCGCGCCCAAACCCGATCAGATTCGTGATCTTCCGGATTGATGCCGGTATTGCCGATCTGCGGATAGGTCAGCGTGATGATCTGCTCGGCATAGGAAGGATCCGTGAGGATTTCCTGATAACCGGTCATCGCGGTATTGAAAACTACTTCACCAGCGGTTTTTCCGTGCTGGCCCATGGCCTGGCCTCGGAACACGGTGCCATCTGCGAGCGCTAGTAACGCCGGTATCAACTGTTTTCCCCAACGGTGCGGTGTGGGTCGAAATAAGGAAGCGGTACCCACTTGAATTCAAGGCCAGCTGATTGGACCTGGAGGTTCAATCTGACCTATTGCTGGGGCGCGTAGTCTAGCGGCTGACGGGGTCTTTTTTAACCCCCGATGTCAGAAAGGGGCAAAAAAGTTACAACCCCAGGACATCCTGCATCGAGTAGATGCCAGGTTTGGCGGTGGCGAGATAGCGGGCAGCCCGCAATGCGCCTTCCGCAAAATTACTTCGCGTGTGTGCCCGATGGGTGATTTCGATGCGCTCTCCGGGTGCTGCAAACAGCACCGTGTGGTCACCGACGATATCGCCACCCCTGATGGTTCCGAAGCCGATCGACACTCGATCCCGAACCCCGGTAATCCCTTGCCGACCATAGACCGCAACTTCTGCAAGGTCTCGCCCGGTGGCACTGGCAAGGATTTCGCCCATGCGAACCGCCGTGCCTGAAGGCGCATCGATCTTGTTGCGATGATGCGCTTCGATGATCTCGATATCGGCAGTGTCGCCCAAAGCCTTGGCCGCCATCTCGATCAACTTGAACACGAGATTGACACCAACACTCATGTTGGGGGTCATTAGAATGGGGATGTGCTGTGCTGCCTGGTTGATCCGATCTAGCCCGGCCGCATCGAAGCCCGTGGTCCCGATAACGAGCGCCTTGCCAGCCGCTGCACAGGTCTCAAGCTTTTCGAGGGTTGCTGCCGGCACACTGAAGTCGATCAGAATGTCGAACTGGCTCAGCACGGACTTCATGTCGGAAACAACGGGAACGTTTAACCGACCGACCGCCGCAACTTCACCAGCGTCCGCACCGAGCAATGGACAATCTGCCCGCTCCAGTGCTGCGCCGAGTTGTAGATCCTCCGCAGCATGAATGGCCTCGACGAGTGTCCGCCCCATTCGGCCAACGGCGCCGGTGACCGCAATTTTCAACATGAACGTGATCCGATTCGGAAAGCAGCCACGCTATCAGGAAGTCAGGCCGTCGAAAAAGTCCTTTACACCTTTGAACCAGGAAGTTTCTTTTGGCGAATGCTTTTCACCACCCTGCTTCATGGTCGACTTCAGTTCTTCCAGAAGTTCGGTCTGCCTTGGCGTGAGATTCACTGGAGTTTCTATAACAACCCGGCACAGCAAATCGCCAGGGCCGCCGCCTCGTACCGGCACAACGCCCTTCCCTCGAAGTCGGAACAGCTTGGCTGTCTGAGTACCCGCAGGCACCTTCAATTTCACGCGACCGTCCAGCGTTGGCACCTCCAGTTCGCCACCTAACGCTGCATCGGCAAAAGAAATCGGTACATCACAATGCAGGTCACGACCATCGCGGGCAAAAATCGCATGCGGACGGACCTCGACCTGGACATAGAGATCACCAGCCGGACCACCACCTGGGCCAGCCTCGCCTTCACCGGTCAGTCGAATTCGATCTCCGGTATCTACCCCAGGCGGAATTCGAACAGAGAGTGTTTTCCGCTTCTCGACGCGCCCGGCACCACTGCAGCTGCGACACGGATCCTTGACGATGCGACCTTGCCCACGACAACGGGGGCAGGTCTGCTGCAGCGAGAAGAATCCCTGCGAGACACGAATCTGTCCCGCTCCACCACAATCTGTACAGGTGGTTGGCTGGGTTCCGGCTTTGGCGCCACTGCCTTTGCAGTCTTCGCAGGTGGCAAGAATGGGGACACGAATTTCGATCTTGTCACCACGTACCGCCTGTTCAAGGTCCAGTTCCAGCGAATAGCGCAGATCTGCGCCTCGCTGAGGTCCACCCCGACTTCGGCCACCTCCACCAAAGATGTCACCGAAGACATCACCAAAAACGTCGCTGAAGGAACCTTCGAAGCCTCGGCCGCCGCCCGCACTCTGCTCGACGCCAGCATGCCCGTAGCGGTCGTACGCGGGCCGCTTTTCATCATCCATCAGGACTTCGTACGCTTCAGTGGCTTCCTTGAACTTGTCCTCTGACGCCGGATCGTCCGAGTTGCGGTCCGGGTGATACTTCATGGCAAGACGCCGATACGCCTTTTTGATGGTATCGGCATCTGCATCCCGGCTTACGCCCAGCACTTCGTAGTAATCGCGCTTCGCCATGTTCCTGCCAATCAGCTCTTTAATGAAAAAACCGCGGTGTCGCCTGAATCGACACCGCGGCTCGCTCTGGCCCCAGACTGTCGCCGCGACATTGTCTGGCCGTGTTGTTTATTTCTCGACGCTACTTGTCCTTGTCCTTGACCTCTTCGAATTCTGCATCGAGCGCATCACCGTCCGGACCAGGTCCACTTGCACTACCGCCAGCTCCACCCGCTCCATCCCCAGCACTCTGGGACTCGTACATCTTTTGCGCGAGTGTAGCGGAGGCAGCAGAAAGCGCCTGAATTTTTGCTTCGATACTGGCTTTGTCCTCAGTCTTGAGGGCAGCTTCGAGATCTTTCGCTGCCGTTTCAATGGCGTCCTTCTCTTGCTGCGTCACCTTGTCACCGGCATCCACAACGGCCTTGCGCGCGCTATGTACCAGCGCATCCGCCTGATTACGCAGCTGCACCATTTCCTCGAACTTGGCATCTTCAGCTGAATGAGCCTCAGCATCACGCACCATCTTCTGGATCTCGTCGTCCGACAAGCCGCTCGACGCTTTGATGACGATGGACTGCTCTTTCCCGGTGGCCTTGTCCTTCGCGGAAACATTCAGGATGCCATTCGCGTCAATATCGAAGCTGACTTCTACCTGCGGCATGCCTCTTGGCGCAGGTGGAATATCGGCCAGATCAAATCGGCCCAGTGATTTGTTTGCAGTGGCCTGTTTCCGTTCGCCTTGCAGCACATGAATGGTCACGGCTGTCTGATTGTCATCAGCTGTAGAGAAGGTCTGTCCCTTCTTGGTCGGGATGGTGGTGTTTTTCTCAATCAACACACTCATGACTCCACCCAGCGTCTCAATGCCCAGAGACAGCGGCGTCACGTCCAGCAGCAGAACGTCACTGCGCTCGCCGGCCAGCACCGATGCCTGAATCGCAGCACCCACGGCAACCGCTTCATCCGGGTTCACGTCACGGCGCGGCTCCTGACCAAAGAACTCCTTGACCTTGGCTTGCACCAGCGGCATGCGCGTCTGCCCACCAACGAGAATGACATCATCGATATCAGAGTTCTTCATGCCAGCGTCGCTCAGTGCAATGCGACACGGCTCCATCGTGCGATTAACAAGGTCCTCAACGAGTGCTTCAAGCTTGGCGCGCGTCAACTTCAACACCAGATGCTTCGGTCCGGTCTGATCCGCGGTGATGTAAGGCAGATTGATCTCGGTCTGCTGGCTGCTCGACAACTCGATCTTTGCCTTCTCCGCAGCTTCTTTCAGACGCTGTAGTGCGAGCGGATCATTGTGCAGATCGACGCTACTGGTCTTCTTGAACTCGTCTGCAAGATAGTCGATGACACGCAAGTCAAAGTCTTCGCCACCGAGGAAGGTATCTCCGTTGGTCGATAGCACTTCGAATTGATGCTCGCCATCGATCTCGGCGATTTCGATGACGGAAATATCGAACGTACCACCACCCAGGTCGTACACGACGATCTTTGCATCACCGCGTTTCTTGTCGAGCCCATAAGCGAGTGCAGCTGCAGTCGGCTCGTTGATGATTCGTTTGACTTCCAGCCCAGCAATGCGCCCAGCGTCTTTCGTTGCCTGGCGCTGTGAGTCATTGAAGTACGCTGGGACGGTGATGACGGCTTCGGTAACCGGCTCGCCGAGATAGTCCTCAGCAGTCTTCTTCATCTTTTTCAGGACTTCAGCTGACACTTGCGGGGGCGCCAATCGCTTACCGTTGACGTCAATCCACGCGTCCCCGTTGTCCGCTGCGGTGATCCGGTAAGGCACCATCTTGATGTCCTTCTGGACCACGTCATCCGCAAAGCGTCGGCCGATCAGCCGCTTGACGGCAAACAGCGTGTTCTTCGGATTGGTAACCGCCTGGCGTTTGGCACTCTGGCCGACGAGGATTTCACCGTCATCGGCGTAGGCAATGATTGAAGGTGTTGTGCGATCGCCTTCCGAGTTTTCGATGACCTTGGCTTCCCCGCCGTCCATGACGGCCACACACGAGTTGGTCGTGCCGAGGTCAATGCCGATGATCTTTCCCATCTCTATTCTCCAGCTGCGCCCTGGGCGCGATTATCTATAAGGGCTATATGTGGCCGTTCCGTACGGCTTCAAGCGTCCTGGTGGTAAACCGTAACCTTGCTCATGGCGCCTTGGTCACCACGACCTTGGCAGCGCGCAACACCCGGTCATGCAACAGATAACCCCGCTGCAGGACATCCATGACGGAATTCGGCTCCATGTCGGGGTTGGCGACCATCGCAATCGCTTCATGCCACTTCGGATTGAACGGTTCGCCGCGCGGATCGACCGGCGTGACGCCATACCGCGCAAGCGCCGCCAGGAAAAGTTTGTGGCACAGGGTAAGTCCCTCAGCGACCGCGGCAGCAGTCTCTCCCTCCAGAGCACTGGCAGACTCCATTCCCTTCTCAAAGCTGTCGAGAAGCGCCGGCATTTCGCCCAGCAATCGCTCAACGCCATATTTGTGCGCGTTTTCCACATCCCGTTGATTGCGACGGCGCAAGTTGTCCATTTCAGCCTGCGCGCGCAGCAACTGATCTTTGAGCGCAGAGATCTGTGCCTGGGCCGCAGCAAGCGCTGGATTACCGGTCTCTTCCGCTGTTGGGATCTCAGACGCTTCGCCCTCGCGCAGCTCATCTGGCGCCTGATCCTTGTTGATATCTCCGGGTTGTTCCGACATGCCTGTGCCATCAAATTTCAAGATTCGGGCAACATGGGGGCTGCCGGCAGGTGATTCAACCCCTGCAGTGGAAAGAAAGACGACCGATATCAGGCATAACGAAGCGCAGCGCCGAGCAGTCGGGCGGTGACGTCCACCACCGGAATCACGTCCTTGTAGGCCATGCGGGTTGGGCCAATCACACCGAGCACCCCAGCCACCATGCCGTTAACTTCGTACGTGGACGTGACCAGAGAGACCTCATCAAGCTGTGCATAGCCCGTTTCATGGCCGATGAAGAGCTGGATGCCATCACTCTGCAGACAGCGATCAAGCAGATGGAGGATGACACCCTTGTGGGAGAATGCCTCAAACAACGCGCGCGCGGTGCCAAGGTCACCCGTGACATCGACCAGCCGAGTCTCGCCTACCACCACCAGATCTCGACCTGGATTTTCAGCCGGCTGGACAAAAGCTCGTGATGCCACATCCAGCGCGGTTTCCATGAGCGAATTCATGCGGTCCCTGTCCTGTCGCATGGACTTCAGAAGTTCGTTTCGGATTTCTTCGAGCGGACGCCCGACAAACTCTCGATTGAGGAAGTTTGCCGCCGTCGACAATTCGACTTCGCTGTAAACCCGCTCGGTATGAATCACCCGATTCTGGATTTCGCGATCCTGCATCACCAGCACAACCAGAACGCGGGTTTCGGTGAGTTTCACGAACTCCACGTGCTTGAGTGCGATCCCGTCACGTTTCGGCGTCGTGACCACACACGTCATGTGGGTGAGCTTCGAGAGCAGTTCGCTCGCGTTGGAGACCAGCTCCTTGGGTGAGAGATCAGGATCGAGTTGCTGTTCAACCTGACGGAGACTTTGCCGGTCGAGCGGCTGGACAGAAAGCATCGTATCGACGAAGAGACGCAACCCCTGAACTGTCGGCACCTTGCCCGCCGAGGTATGCGGTGATCGCACCAGACCAAGTTGCTCAAGTTCGGCCATGATGTTGCGAACCGTTGCCGAGCTCACCCCGATGGCCGGAAGCTCCGCCAGCGCCTTCGAAGCAATCGGCCGACCATCAATGAGGTAGTGTTCCACCACCAGTTTCAGTAATTGTTGCGCCCGCGAATCTAGCGCGGTCTCAAACGAATTGCGGACAATAGGTCTGGGCATGGGTTTACAACAGAACTTCGGTCAAACTCTAGTGGACCAATTGATCATGATCGATTCGCTCACCAACGGACGAGGACGCTACTTTTTATGCTGAAGCACCTGACAGTGCAAGACCTCGCGCTCGTGGAGCGACTCGAAGTCTCATTTTCAGCGGGCTTAACCGTCATTACCGGTGAGTCCGGTGCCGGCAAGTCCATACTTCTGGCAGCACTTTCTCTGGTACTCGGTGAACGAGCCGCCAGTGACCTGCTGCGCCCAGGGGCTGCCCGGCTCGACGTGAGCGCCGAATTTGATATCTCCCTGACACCACTGATCAGGGATCGACTGACCGCCCTGGAGCTCGTCGATCTGGATGGTCCGAGCACCTGTCTGCTCAGGCGCACCATGTCAGCCGACGGCCGTTCGAAAGCGTTCGTGAAC
This sequence comes from Klebsiella pneumoniae, assembly GCA_945878745.1. Classification (GTDB taxonomy): domain Bacteria; phylum Pseudomonadota; class Gammaproteobacteria; order Pseudomonadales; family Azotimanducaceae; genus SYFY01. The sequence continues at coordinate 7,162 of CAMDVY010000104.1, forward strand.
GGAATCCCGGTCACTTTGCAGGTATTGCGCGAACTTGGTGAAAGCCTCGTGGATGTCCACGGCCAGCACGAAAACGTCCGACTGGGTCGCCGGGACGTACAACTGGCACTCCTCGATGATTTCGCGCTTGCCGGTACCGATCGGGATCAAGTCACCGAGATCTGGCGAAGCTGGCAGCGTATCCGCCGCGAGGCGGAAACCCTTCGCGTGACCGCGAGCCAGCAAGCAGATCGAATCGAGCTGCTCACCTATCAGCTGCAGGAACTGGACGGTCTGGGTATCGACCTTCAGGAGGTCGATCAACTGTTCGACGACCATCGCCGCCTCGCCCAGGTGGATCATCTGCTCGAAACAGTACTGGCTGCCGACAACTCTCTCGCTGAGCTCGACGCCCCTGGCCGACTCATGTCGACGCTTGGCGCCTTGACCGACACTCATCCAGCGCTCGACGCCGCCCGTTCGGCACTGGGTGATGCCGGCGCCTTGCTGGAGGACGCCAGCCGACACCTTCGACACTATGCCGATGCGCTGGAGCCTGACCCAGAGCGACTAGCCGAGTTGTCAGAGTCCATCGAAGTCCTCCATGGCCTGGCTCGCAAACACAGGATCACACCGCGCGAACTGCCGGCCCGGGTGCAAGCCCTGGCGGATGAGCTGGCTAGCATCAACGCCGACACCCAGGCGCTGGAAGCCGCTGACGCCAAGGCACGCATCCTGGAATCTGCCTTCCGCGGCAGTGCGCAGGCGCTGTCGAACAAGAGAAAAAAAGCGTCGAAAGAGTTTGCCAAAGAGGTATCTCGAATACTCGGCGAGCTTGGGTTGGCAAAGGCAAAACTGGGCGTCGAATTCAGCGAAACTGAAAACGAAACAGGCATCGATGGCATTGAATTGTTGGTCACCACGAATCCGAAATATCCGCCGGGACCTCTTGGTCGCATTGCCAGCGGTGGTGAGCTCGCCCGTATCAACCTTGCGATCGCCGTCACCGCGGCAGAGCGCAGCGCACTGCCGTGTCTGGTGCTGGACGAAGCGGATGTGGGGGTAGGTGGAAACCTCGCCGATACCATCGGACGGCTGCTGCGACGTCTCGGCGCGCACACCCAGGTCATCTGCGTCACCCACGCCCCCCAAGTGGCTGCGCTCGGCGAACACCACTTGTGTGTTCGCAAGACAGAAAGTGAGGACACCACCATTCTGACGCTCGATCGGCAAGCGCGCAGGGAGGAGATCGCCAGAATGCTGGCCGGCGCCGAGGTGTCGGACAAGACCCGCCAATACGCCGATGCACTGCTGGCCGAAGCCAACTAACCGCCAGATATTGCTGGACGACGAAAGTTCAGCGGCTTCACCATTTCGAGTACCATCCGCGCTCCATTGAAACCCGGTCAGCCATGCGCGCGCCCATCGTCACCGTTTTGTTCGCTTCCCTGGTACTGAGTGCCTGCACCATGCCG
>CAMDVY010000105.1 GCA_945878745.1 Klebsiella pneumoniae
CAACAACAGCGTTGGGCGGTACCTGACACCCAGAACGAGCAGACTCATCAGCAGCACCAGGGCCGATGCAGGCAGAACGCCGAGGGGTTCAAGCACCAGTCCAAAAACGACACCAACGGCAAGCAAGCCGAACGCCTGCCACCAGCGCCGGCGATCTGCAGACAAGGAGGCAACCATCGAAACACCGGAACTCTGCGGAAACGACAGGATCACACCAATGATCGAGAGAGCTCCTGCCAGCACCAATGGCATCGTCTGTGCAGTCATCGCCTCACGGGCATCCGCTGCGAACACCGGTATCTGCAGTGCCTGCCAGCCGTACAGACTCGCAATCGCCAGCAACACGAGTCCGGGCAATCGAGCGGTCATTGAAGAAATCCCAGCGCGCGCATGAGTCCGGCAATCTGGGCTTCCTGATCATCGAGGTAACTGCTGAATTCATCGCCTGGGTGAAATACCTGTACCCAGCCATGACGATGCAATTCATCCTGCCATGCCTGCGTCTCGGCGAGCGCCTTCAGCAGTTGCGTGTACGTAACAAGTTCACCAGACGACAAACCAGGAACGGCGAAAAAACCACGCCAGTTGAGGAACTCGAGTGGATAACCCAAATCTGGGAAGGTGGGTACGTCTGGCAGCTCTTTCAATCGTTGCGGCGCTGCGACCGCCAGCGCACGGATATGGCCGGACTGAATATAGGAGATGGCATCGCCGATGGTGGCTGCCATGGCTGCTGTCTCGCCACCAAGCAGCGCAAGCGTCGCCTGACCACCGGCGCCATACGGCACATAACGAGCACTTTGTGGGGCGATCCCGAACGCCTGAAACGAACTGGCCAATATCAGATGATCAAGATCGCCACGATTCGATCCGCCCGCAAACTTGACGCTCCCGGGGGCGCTGCGCAGCGTTGTCACCAGTTCATCCAGGGAACGCCAAGGCGCATCACTGCGTACCATGAGCGCGCCATAATCACCGATCATGGACGCTACTGGTGTCAACTCTCGCCAGTTCTGCTGGAACTCCGGACGCAGAGAACGAACCAGAATCGGCGTCGAACTCACCATCAACACGGATTCGCTGCGTGCACGACGATCCAGCATGTAGGCAAATCCCTTCGCTCCCCCGGCACCGCTTCGATTTTCGAAGGATGCATGCTGAACGAGGCCTGATTTCATCAAGGCCATGCCCGTTGCTCGCGCGGTGGTATCCCAACCGCCCCCTGCCCCGCCTGGAACCAGGAAGTGCAGCGACTCAATCCTGGACGCAGCCCACGACGTCGTGCTCCAGGACAAGGCCAACACCGCCACCAAAGACTGGAAACTACCCACCGGTATACCGAAACCAGCGCCGCATCAGATCGGCGACCCGCGGTGTCAGGCGAGAGCGACTGTAGGCACCAGCCAGTCGCTTGAGATATTCACTGCGTGTTGGATAGGCAAAGATCGTGCGATCCGCAGCCGACAGGCCACGTCCCTGGCTCATCAGCATTACGACGGTTGCGATCTGTTCACCTGCATCCGGACCGACAATGCTGGCTCCGAGAATGCGATCACTTCCCTTGGCCGTAAACACCTCTGCATAGCCACTGGGAAACGGCTCGGCTCTGCCGCGATCAAGTTCATCGAACGATATGGAGTAAGTATCGAACGACTCCCCCTTCGCCTGCATCGCCTCAGCAGTCAGACCCACTGATGCCACCTCCGGCTGCGTGTAAGTGCAATGGGGAACGATCAGGCGATCAGCTCTCGCGGTGGGAGCAAACAGCGCGTTCTGAATCAATACCCGTGCCTGCGCATCGGCGTGATGGGTGAACTGCACCCGCGATGAACAGTCTCCCGCTGCGTAGATCCCCTTGTTGGAGGTTCGCAGTCGCTTGTCCACCTGGATAAAACCCTGCGGATCGGCGCGAACTCCGGCGCGATCCAGAGCAAGTCCGGTGGTATTCGGCCGCCTGCCCAATGCCACCATTACCTAATCAACTGCAAAAGCCTGGTCGCCCACATGAATAGCCAGGCCGCCTTCCTGAGTGACCTTGGTGACTGCCGCACCAACGTGCAGTTGAATACCAAGCGCCGTCATCGCAGCCGCAAGGGTCGCGCTCGCCCGTTCGCTTTCCAGCGGCAGGACACGTGGTGCCATCTCGAACAGATGCACCCGGCTGCCCAGTCGGGCAAACACCTGTGCCATCTCGCAGCCAATTGCGCCGGCGCCAAGTATCGCCAGCGTTGGCGGCAGCATCTTCAGATCGAAAATGATTTCATTGGTCAGGGGCTCGGCTTCACGCAAGCCTGGAATCGGTGGCACCGCGGGGCTTGCTCCGGTGCAGATCGCGATGCGGCGGGCGTGCAACAAGGTCTCACCAACACGGACGGTGCGGCTATCTTCAAAGCTGGCTTCACCCAGAAAGACATCGACACCAGCCTCGGTGTATCGCTGCACCGAATCATGCGGCGCAATGCTCGCCCTGACCTCTCGCATCCAGGCAAACGCCGAGGCAAAGTCGGCCTTCGGATGATGGTGAGTGAACTCGAGCAGCGCCTTCGAAGGCACGCAACCGACGTTCAGGCAATCTCCGCCCATCAGATGTCGTTCCACCAGCGCGACCTTGGCACCCAGACCCGCAGCGCCAATCGCTGCAATCAAGCCAGCTGGACCTGCGCCGATCACCACCAGATGGTACTTGTCCTTTGGCGTCGGATTCCGATAGCCCGAAGGTGCCAGCGCTTCGCGCCATGCCAGATCAAAATTCTCTCCTGGATAATCGCTCATGATGCGCCGAGTTCCTCGTTCAAGGCCCGATTCGCGAACCGGGTAATCAATATGGTGAGCAGCAACGTTGCAGCAAGCCCGGCGAAAAACATGACCTGCGTGAGTGGACTTGTTTCGAGGTTGCCTGCAAACAGGGCGGTCAGACTCTGACCCACCGAACCCAGATACACGTACAGGCCGGTGGCCGGCAACATGCCGAGCCATGATGCACCTACGTAATGCAGGAATTTCACGCGCGTGACACCGAGGCCGTAGTTCAGCAGATTGAACGGAAAAACCGGTGATAGTCGAGTCAGCAGGACAATCAAGGCCCCGCGTTCACCAATGGCGCGATCAAGGGCAGCAAACCTGGGCATCGACGACAAACGACCTTCTACCCAGTCGCGAACGAAGTACCGGCCAATCAGAAACGCGGCGCTGGCACCCAGCGTGCTCGAAACGGAAACGATTGCTACGCCAACCGGGAGGCCAAACACAAAACCGGCGCCCAGTGTCAGTAACGACCCGGGCACCAGCAGAACGCAGGCGGCAACATAAGCAGCGATGAACACCAGCCAGGAAGTTTCGGGATTGTCCTGCACCCAGGCGAGAAAGCTGATCAGCCAGGCGCCAACGGGAAACACCCAGGCAAGGCCCAGCAAAATCACCAACACTGCGATAAACGGAATGAGACGCTTCAAATAACCCGCTCCAAACTGCCTTGGTTCAAAGAAGGTCCAGATAATCAGACCTTCGTTCTCTTCACAGCGCCTTGCCGTGACCCTCCCGGATGGGCAGAGTACCAAGAACGCGGGACAACTCTACTCTGGCGAAGAGCGACGATCATCATGAGCAAGGAAATCGACATCCTCGTATTCGGCGCGACCGGATTTACCGGCAATCTCGTCACGCGCTACATGAACAGCCACTATGGCGATGGCAATACCACCTGGGGCATCGCCGGTCGCAACGCCGAAAAGTTGCAGGCGCTGGCGACGGCGCATAGCTTGTCGAAGCAGGTCCCTCTGATCATCGCCGACAGCAATTACCCGGAAAGCCTGGCCGAAGCCATCGGCAAAGCCCGGGTGGTGCTGACCACCGTTGGACCTTACGCCAAATACGGCAGCGAGGTAGTCCGCCTCTGTGCCGAGCTGGGCGTGCACTATTGCGACCTCACCGGTGAAGTGCACTGGATGCGGAAAATGATCGACGCCTACCATAAGACCGCCGAACGCTCGGGCGCCCGCATCGTTCACACCTGCGGATTCGACTGCATTCCCGCCGACGTGGGCACTTATTTCATGCAGAAGTCGATGCAGGCGCAGCATGGGGTTGCAGCGAACCATGTCAAGTTCAGGGCAAAGGAATTCAAAGGTGGTTTCAGCGGCGGCACATTGGACAGTCTGTGGACCATGGCCCAACAAGCGGCGGACGACCCGACCATCGACAAACTGATCGCTGATCCCTATGCACTGAACCCGACCGGCAGCCCACGCGGGCTCGACGGGCCTGACACCATGACACCGACCTTCGATCCCGACTTCAACAGCTGGGTCGCGCCATTCGTGATGGCCGCGATCGATACCCGCATCGTGCGGCGTACCAACGCCTTGCTGGGTTATCCCTATGGCCGGGACTTTCGCTACGACGAAGGCATGTTGATGCCGTCCGGTCCCTTGGGATTCATGGGCGCAGCGGCCACCGCCCTGGGGATGAACGCCATGAACGCCGTCAGCCGGATTCGGATGACCCGAGAGTGGCTGCAGACCATCCTGCCCAAGCCTGGCGAAGGACCGAGCGAAGCGACCATCGAGCAAGGTCACTACCGCATCGACTTTCTGGCCCGTCACCCCACCAAGTCTTCGCTCAATCTGCGCGGCCGGGTGACCGGAGACAAGGACCCGGGTTACGGCTCAACCTCGAAGATGCTGGCCGAATGTGCGGTCGCACTGGCGCGAGACGAAAGTCCGGTTGGGGGTGGCTTCTGGACACCCGCATCAGCGCTGGGTGATGCGCTACTCGAACGACTGCCTGCCAATGCCGGCGTTCGCTTCGAACTGCTGCCCTGACGGAAGATCGTCGAGCCGGGATTCCTCCCACCACACCTTCGGCCTCAATCGAACTGTTTTTTGCCGCTGGCCATCAGGAGGTAACAGAGCAGTCCAAACAGTGTTACCGCTGCTGCGAGCTGAAACACGAGAACCCACGACCCGGTGGCGTCAAGGATCATCCCGCTCACATAGATGCCAATGATTCCCGGTATCGTCCCGGCCGTGTTCGTGATCCCCATCAGTGTTCCGGCATGTCGCGGCGCGATATCCATGTGGTTGACAGAAAAGCCACCGGTGACAAACGCACCCAGCGCGCTGCCAAGCGTCATGATGGTAATGGCGAGCCACACCGTCTCGACGTAACCGACCACCAGCAACGACGCTGAGATGCCGCCAAAACCAATGGTCTGAAAGAGCTTGCGGACGAAGGTCTTGTCGCGGCCCTGTTTGATCATGCGATCGGCGATGCCACCGGCCACGTTGAGTGAGACAAAGGATGCCAGATGCGGAATCATGGTCAGCCACCCCACCGAGGCATAGTCCACACCGAGCCCCTTGTTGATGAACGTCGGCATCCATGACAAGAGCACGTACAGCGACCAGTTGTTGCAGAAGTGAGCGATGATGATGGCCCACACCGACTTGTTGGGGAGCAACAGCTTCCAGGGTACTGGTTCCTTCGCGATGCCGGACGCGGTTCCCGCCGCAATGATGCGGAGTTCTTCTGCGGAAATACCTGGTTGCTCTGCAGGTATGGACGCAACCGTCCTGTGCCAGATCACCCACCAAACGACCCCAACGGCTGCGAACAGATAGAACACCCACTCCCACCCCAGCGAAGTGGCAATGATGGGCGTCACGATCAGGGCAAACACAGTGCCCGCCGGGATGCCACTGTTGGCCAGCGCTACAGCGCGTGATCGCTCGGCATCCGGGACCCAGCGGCCATACAGGCTGTAGATCGAGGGAAAGGTGACCGCTTCGCCCATACCCATGCCAATTCGCGCCAGGATGAGTATCACGAGACCAGCCATGGCAGCAGGGGGTGTCAGAAAGGTGAACAGGGACCACAAGAGGACACCGAGACCGAGCACGACCTTCCCGCCAAACCGGTCAGCCAGACGCCCTCCAGCGATCTGCATGACAAGATAGCCGACGAAAAACGATGACATGACCAGACTTTGTGTCTTCAGATCCCAGTTGAGATGCTCGGCCATGGGGATGATGGCCACCGAAATGCTGACACGATCGATGTAACAGATGAATACGGCAGCAAAAGACAACAACACCAGTCGGTGCCGATGTGAAAGATCCATGCGTGCTCCTCCCCGTCAGTAATCGACAGCCCCCAGAGACTCTAGAGAGCGGCTCTAGAAAGCGGATGTCGAACAGTCTCCCCGAGACGGACGACGTTATCACACTCATCCATCCGCCACGCAGTGCAACCAGATCGCCGGCCTCATCTCCGGCCTACAACCCGATTCGCATCCCACCCGGATTCGCTGGCAGATCAGCAAATCGATCAGCCTGGCGCTGCGCCGCGTATGCCTGCACGATGGGCTCGAGATCATCTGGCGACGCACCGTGCAGAATCACACCATCACAACCCAGATCGAACTGGCGATTGATGGCCGCCACACACTGTGATGGCTGCCCCTGCGCGGCCGACGCGAGCCAGCTGGCCGGAATCAGTTCAGCGATCTGCTCAAGCTGGGCAGTGGTTGCGATCTGATCGATTGCACCGGGAAACGTTGCCACCAGCTTGTCAGCACGAAACCGCTTCAGGACGGCAGGATTCCACTGATTGGTCCGAACCATCAGGTCGCCATACGCCTGCAGGTAGGTCGCCATCCGCCCAACAGTTTTCTTCAGGCGTACCGCTTCTGGCAGGTGATCCCCGATGGTCGCAAAACAGGACCAGACCCGCACCGCTGCGGGATCACGACCGGCCGCTCTTGCCGAATCCTTGACCGCCTTGACGCAGCGCACCGTGGTTTCATCGGTGAAAAAGGTGTGCAACACCACGGCGTCGCAAAATTTGCCGCCATAGGCCAGCGAGTTCGGACCAAACGCCGTGAAAGTGATGGGGATGTGTTCGCGAAAGGAGGGATCAAGCCTGAGCGCCGGGAATTTTCCCAGACTGCTTTCGTGACCCAGCACCGTCTCGCCCTGCCACAGGCGACGCATGAGCTGGACGAAGTCTTCAAGATCCCTGGTCTTCACATGGGCCAGCCCCATTGAATCGAACATCCGGTCAATGCCACGACCCAGACCAAGGGAGAATCGACCACCGGTGAGAAAGTGCATGGTCGTGGCATAGGCGGCCGTCACCAGCGGATGCCGGGTGTTGTGATTGGTGGCTGCGGTGGCAATGCCAATCCGATCTGAGACTGCGCCAACCGCGCCTGACAGCGTCGCGGCTTCCTTGATGTTGAATCGTTCCGAGATAAAGCAGGCACCAATGCCCTGTCGCTCGGCACTGGCAACTTCTGCGATCAGATCACGTGGTGAACGCGGCGCACCAGCCAGCGTGTAAAACGCCAGTTCGTTCATGCCAGCAGTCATTTTATTCATGGCTTCTCCCGCCGATTTGCCTCATCCAGTATTCGACCCAGTATTCAACCCACTAGTAGCCCGCACTATTCATGAATGATCTACTGCGGACGCCGATAGCAGCGAAACCACAGGGCGTGCTCCCTCCGCGTGCTCGACGTGCTGTACAGCACGCCTGCGCGCGCTACAGTCCGCGCCACCCTGTGTCTTCACTACTCTCGGTGCCCTCGTTACGTTCCTTCATGAATAGTGCGGGCTAGTCGATTCAGCGGTCGACAATTTTGGCCCGGCGCTCCTCGCTACCGCCGGAATGTGTCTGTTATCGTATCAGCGTAAGCATGTTCAGCACGGCGTGATTCAACGTCGTCGTTTGTCAATCAATCGGGGGAGCCATGAAGGTTGTAGAAGCCATTGCCAAGGCCATGAAAGCCGAAGGTGTCGAGATCCTGTTCGCCTACCCGGTCAATCCGTTGATCGAAGCCGCAGCCGCGGAGGACATCCGTACCATCATCGTCCGGCAAGAACGGGTTGGCCTGCACATGGCCGATGCGTGGTCACGTCTTTCCTCCGGCAAGTCCATCGGCGTGTTCTGCATGCAGCACGGCCCGGGAGCCGAGAATGCCTTCGGCGCGGTAGCACAGGCGTACGGGGAATCCGTGCCCGTGCTGGTGATTCCAGCGGGGTATCAACGACGCCTAGCGCACTATTATCCAAACTTCAATTCCGTCGAGAACATGCGCCAGGTCACCAAGTGGGCAGAGCCCATGACCATGGGTCGCGCCGCGCCCGAAGTTCTGCGACGGATCTTCTTTCAGCTTCGTAATGGACGGCCAGGACCCGTGCTGCTGGAAGTCCCACTCGACGTCTTCAATGAAGATGTACCAGACGACTTTGTGCACACACCCAGCTTTGCAACGCGCAGCGCGCCGGACCCGGCCGACATCGACCGAGTGGCGAAGCTGCTGGCAACCGCGGAACATCCGGTCATCTATGCCGGTCAAGGGGTGCATTACGCCAAGGCCTGGCCAGAACTGCGAGCACTGGCTGAGACCTGGAACATACCGGTAACCACCAGCATTGAAGGCAAGAGTGCCTTTCCCGAAGATCATCCGCTGTCACTGGGCTCAGGCGGGCGTGCCAACCCGCGCCCCGTCATCGAATTTCTCAAGGATTCCGACGTCATCCTGGGCATCGGCTGCAGCTTTGCGCTTACCGGGTTCGGTGTGCAGATGCCGAAGGGCAAGACGATCAT